>JBDKLL010000173.1:0-16846 GCA_039795595.1 Pseudomonadota bacterium | reverse complement strand
CCTGCGCAGGGCGCTGGCAAAGGCGTGCCGCAATGACTGAAGCAACGCTCGACAAGACTTTCGACCCCGCCCAGATCGAGGCGAAGTGGTATGCCCATTGGGAAACGCACGGCCTGTTCCGGCCGGAACGCCCCGATGCAACCCCGTTCACCATCGTCAACCCGCCACCAAACGTTACCGGGTCCCTGCATATCGGCCACGCGCTGGACAACACGTTGCAGGACGTGGTGATCCGCTATGAACGGCTGCGCGGCAAGGATGCGCTGTGGGTGGTGGGCACCGACCATGCCGGGATCGCCACGCAGATGGTGGTCGAACGCCAGCTTGAAGCCGCGCAGGACAAGCGCACCAACTACACCCGCGAAGCGTTCATCGACAAAGTGTGGGAATGGAAGGCCGAAAGCGGCGGCACGATCACCCGCCAGCTGCGCCGGCTGGGCTGTTCGATGGACTGGAGCCGCGAGCAGTTCACCATGGACCCGCACTTCACCCGCGCGGTGGTGAAGGTGTTCGTCGACCTGTACAATCAGGGGCTGATCTACCGCGACAAACGACTGGTCAACTGGGACCCGAAGCTGAAAACCGCGATTTCCGACCTTGAAGTGGAAACGCGCGAGGTCAAAGGTGGGTTCTGGCACTTCAAGTATCCGCTGGCGGATGGCGTAAAGCGCACCGACGGGCTGGATTATATCGAAGTTGCCACCACCCGGCCCGAAACGATGCTGGCCGATATGTGCGTGGCGGTCCACCCGGACGATGAACGCTACACCAGCGTGATCGGCAAGGAAATCCTCCAGCCGCTGACCGGACGCCGGTTCAAGGTGGTAGCCGATGAACACGCCGACCCCGAACTGGGCAGCGGCGCGGTGAAGATCACCCCGGGCCACGATTTCAACGACTTTGAAGTGGGCAAGCGCGCCGGGATCAAGCCGGCGGACATGCTCAACATGTTCGATGCCGAAGCCCGCGTGGTGCAAACCGCCGATGGGCTGGTGCCGGCCAAGTACCTTGAGCAAGACCGCTTTGCGGTGCGCGAGATGATCGTGGCCGATATGAAGGCTGCCGGGTTCCTGATCCCGCACGTCACCAAGACCAAGGACGGCGAGGAAGAACTTCACGACGCCGAACCGCGCACCATCCAAACCCCGTTCGGCGATCGCGGCGGGGTGGTGATCGAACCGTGGCTGACTGACCAGTGGTATGTGAATGCCGCCGAACTGGCCAAGGCTCCGCTGGACGCGGTGCGTTCCGGCGCGATCGAAATCGTCCCCAAAAGCTGGGAAAAGACCTTCTTCAACTGGATGGAAAATATCCAGCCGTGGTGCGTTTCGCGCCAGCTGTGGTGGGGCCACCGGATCCCGGCGTGGTATGGCTCGGACGGTGCAATCTATGTCGCCGAAACCGAGGAAGAAGCGCAAGCGAAAGCCGGTTCTGGGGTTGCGCTGGAACGCGATAACGATGTGCTCGACACGTGGTTCTCCTCGGCGCTGTGGCCGTTCGCCACGCTCGGCTGGCCGGATGATGACGCCGCGCTGGTCAAGCGGCACTATCCCAACGACCTGCTGATTTCGGGGTTCGACATCCTGTTCTTCTGGGATGCGCGCATGGCGATGCAGGGGATCCACTTCATGCAGGACGTGCCGTGGAAACGGCTCTACCTGCACGGGCTGGTGCGCGCTGCCGATGGGCAGAAGATGTCCAAATCCAAGGGCAATGTGGTCGATCCGCTGGGGCTGATCGACCAATACGGGGCCGATGCGCTGCGCTTTTTCATGTGCGCCATGGAAAGCCAGGGCCGCGACGTGAAGATGGATGAACGCCGCGTCGAAGGGTATCGCAACTTCGCCACCAAGCTGTGGAACGCGGCGCGGTTCTGCCAATCGAACGGCATCGGCGCGAGCGCCACGGTCGCAGCCCCGGCGGCCACATCGGCGGTGAACAAGTGGATCATCGGCGAAGTGGTGGAAACCGTTGCCGCGCTGGATCAGGCGATGGCCGATCTGCGGTTCGATGCCGCTGCCAACGCGATCTACCACTTCGTCTGGGACCAGTTCTGCGATTGGTACATCGAACTGATCAAGGGCAACTTCGACGCCGAAACCAAGGCTGTGGCTGGCTGGGTACTCGATCAGATCCTGGTCATGCTCCACCCGTTCATGCCGTTCGTTACCGAAGAACTGTGGAACAAGCTGGGCCGCCGCCCGCACGAACTGATCGTGGCGCAGTGGCCGCAGCCGGGCGTGGAGGTCGATGCCGACGCCAAACGCGAAGTCGAATGGCTGATCGCACTGGTCGGCAACTTGCGCACCGCCAAGAACGAACTCGGCATCGCGCCGGGCGCGCGGCTCGATGCCTATCTGCCCGATCCTTCGGAGGCAACGCGCGGGATCATTGCCCGCAACGCCGCAGCGATTGACCGGCTGGCCCGGCTTAACGCCATCCGGCTGGAAGCTGCCCCGGCCGGTGCGGCGATGCAGATCGGTGCCGGTGATGCCAACATCATCGTGCCGCTGGAAGGTGTGGTCGACATTGCCGCCGAAAAAGCCCGGCTGGCAAAAGCGCTCGAAACCGCCACCAAGGAAGCCAAATCGCTTGAAGCACGCCTTGGCAATCCGGCGTTCGTGGAAAAAGCCAAGCCCGAAGCCGTGGACAAGGCGCGGGCCGATCACGCGATGCACGCGGCCGAAGCCGAACGACTGGCCGTGGCGCTGGCGCGGTTGGGGTGACGCTCACCCTTGCCACCACCACGCCGGGCGAGCCGGAAATCTTCGCCTCGTTGCAGGGCGAAGGGCTGTCGATCGGGCAGCCCTGTACGTTCGTGCGCCTGTCGCGCTGCAACCTGGCCTGCACCTGGTGCGACACCGCCTATACGTGGCGTTTCACTGGCGACAACCGCCCGCACCGCGATGGATTGGCGTTTGAACGCACCGCCAACCAGCTGGTGCTGGACGAAGCCGATGTGGCTGCGCGGATCACCGCGCTGGGTCAGCCGCGGTTGGTGATCACTGGCGGCGAGCCGTTGTTGCAGGGCGCGGCCTTGGCCCGGCTGGTGGCGCTGCTGGATGGCATCGCGGTGGAAATCGAAACCAACGGCACGGTGGCGCCGCATCCGGTGCTTGATCCGCTGGTGGGCCATTACACCGTCAGCATCAAATTGGCCCATTCGGGGAATCCCATTGAATCCGCACAGATTCCGCAGCGGTTGCGCGAATGGGCCGAAAAACTTCAAGCATACTTTAAGTTTGTGGTCGCAAACCCGGATGACCTATCCGAGGTGCTGAACCTGATGCAGGCTTATGCAATCCCGGCCAACCGCGTATTCGTGATGCCCGAAGGCACCGATGGCGCAACCTTGCGCGCGCGCAGCCACTGGCTGGCCCCGCTCGCGCTGCACCACGGCCTGCGGTTTACCGACCGGCTGCACATCCATCTTTACGGGGACACCCGCGGCACATGAGCGATACTCCTGCACCTTCCACCGGTCCGCTGAGCGGCGATCTGACCAAAGGCCCGCTGGGCCGCACGCTGATCGCCTTTGCGGTGCCGCAGATGGTGGGCAACGTCATGCAATCGCTGAACGGCTCGATCAATGCGGTCTGGGTTGGGCGGCTGCTGGGCAATGGCGCGCTGGCGGCCACCGCCAACGCCAATATCATCATGTTCCTGCTGTTCGCGCTGGTATTCGGGTTTGGCATGGCGGCCACGGTGAAAGTCGGGCAGGCATGGGGCCGCAAGGACGTGGTCGCCGCGCGGCGTTCGCTGGGCACCGCGATCGGGCTGACGTTCATGCTGGCGCTGATGACCTCCGTGGGCGGCTGGGTGTTTGCCCCGCAGATGCTGCACTGGTTGGCAACGCCCGGTGAATCTTATGGCGAGGCGCTGATTTACCTCAGGGTGGTGTTCATCGCCAACCCGGCGGCCACCGTCACCACCATGCTGGCGATGGGAATGCGCGGATCGGGCGATGCGGCCACCCCGCTGCGCTTCATGATCCTGACCTCGGTGCTCGACGTGATCCTCAACCCGCTGTTCATCATGGGCTGGGGGCCGATCCCGGCAATGGGGATCGGCGGATCGGCCTTCGCAACCGTGATCGCCAGCTTCGGCGGTCTGCTGGGCATGATCGCGTGGATCTATGCCAAGGACCTGCCGCTGCGGCTGCGCGGTGCAGAACTGGCGTTCCTCAAGCCGCGGCGCAGCGAACTGCGCTATATCCTGGGCAAAGGCCTGCCGATGGGGGCGCAGATGCTGGTGATTTCCGGCGCGGGGGTGATCATGATCGGGCTGGTCAACCGCGAAGGGCTGGAAATGGCCTCGGCCTATGGCGCGCTGCTGCAAGTCTGGAACTACATCGGGATGCCGGCAATGGCGATCGGGGCCGCGGTCAGCGCGATGGTGGCCCAGCACATCGGTGCCGGGCGTGAAGACCGAGTGGACGCGATCGGCCGCGCCGGATCGATTGCCAACCTGGCGATCACCGCCACGCTGCTGGTTGCCATGCTGCTGTTCGATCGCCCACTGCTGGCGCTGTTTCTTGGTGGGGCCAGCCCGGCCGTGCCGGTGGCCCAGCATATCCAGAACCTTGCGATCTGGACCTATCTGCCGTTCGGCATAACCATCGTGCTGTTTGGCACCCTGCGCGCTTATGGGGTGGTCTATTCCCAGCTGCTGGTGCTGTTCACGTCGATGTATGCGATCCGTTATGGCGCCTATTGGCTGCTCTATCCGCACCTGGGCGCGGATGCGCTGTGGTATTCGCTGATCCTCAGTTCGATGATGTCGATGGTGCTGACGCTGGTGGCCTATTTCAAAGGCGGCTGGCGGCGGCAAATGCGGGCCCGGCTGAGCGCCGCATAACCGGCATCACTGGCGGCCGGGTCAGCGGCCTTGCGCGCGCCACCGCTGCACCGTGCGCTGGACCATTTCCTCTTCGCCGCCCGAACTGCTCCAAAGCTGGGTAAACGATGGGTCGGCGCTGGCGGGCCGCTTGGTTTCTTCCAGATCATCGAACGCCACCCGGATCGGCACCGACACGCCTTCCCCGCAGATGATGCATTCGCGATTGCGCAGCGCCGGGATCGCATCCAGAAACCCGCGCGCGCCTTCGGGCATTGCCGCTTTCACGAACGCTTGGTCACGATCGTTGTTCAGCCGCATGGAAATGATCGTGCCACATTGCGACAGCACCCCTTCAGCCAGATCGGATGGGCGCTGGGTGATCAGCCCCAGCGCAACCCCATACTTGCGGCCCTCCTTGGCGATCCGGCTGAGGATCCGGCCGACCGAGGAACCATCGGCGTTCTTTTCGTTGGGAACGTAACGGTGCGCCTCTTCGCAGACCAGCAGCACCGGCCGGGTCTTTTCCTCGCGCGACCAGATGGCGAAATCGAACACCAGCCGCGACAGCACCGCAACCACGGTAGAGGTAACGTCCGATGGCACACCCGATACGTCGATAATCGAAATCGGCCGATCCTGGCTGGGCATCCGGAAAATCTTGGCGATGAATTCGGCCATCGTATCGCCAACCAGCATCCCGGAAAACATGAACTGATAACGCGGATCGGTCTTCAATTCTTCGATCTTGCTCTTGATCCGCATATAGGGGGCAGATGATGTCGCCTTCTCAAGCTTGCCCATTTCGGTGTGGATCAGGCTGGTCAGATCCGACAGCAGATAGGGGATCGGGGAATCGACCGTAATCTTGCCGATGGTTTCCGCCAACCGGTTCTTGGCGCGGGCTTGCAGCAGGCACTTGGCAAGAATTTCGGCATCTTCCTGCCGCTCGTTCCCACGCGATGTCAGGAACACTTCGCAATGCTCCTCGAAGTTGAGCAACCAGTACGGCATTTGCAGGTTCGACACGTCAAAGATCATCCCGGTCTGCTTGAACGCCGCGGAATATTCACCGTGCGGATCGATCATCACGATATGCCCATCGGGCGCGTGTTCGCAGATCCGGTGCAGGATCAACGCCGCGCTGGTCGACTTGCCGGTGCCGGTTGATCCCAGCAGCGCGAAATGCTTGCCCAGCATCGCATCGATATACAGCCCGGCCCGGATATCACGGGTCGGGAACACGGTGCCAACCTGCACACTGGATCGGCCATCGCTGGCATAGATCTGCTTGAGGTCGTTGCTGGTGGCCGGATAGACCAGCGCCCCGGGGATCGGATAGCGCGTTACCCCGCGGCGAAAGCTGCGGATCCGGCCGGTCAGGCGCTCTTCATCACCCTCACCCAGAAAATCGATCTGGGCGAGAATCCCGCCTGATCCCTTGCCGTCCTGCCGCTGGGTCCGCACGCTGGCCAACAGCCAGCTACGCCCGACCCGGATCTTGACCTGGCTGCCAACCTGCCCGGCCAGCGCCAGCGATGCATCAACATCCCCGGCGCATTCTTCCAGCCGCTGCAGATCAAGGGCGATGGCCGATCCCGAACCGGCGATTTCCAGCACCACTCCGATCGGGTCGCGGGCGTTATCGATCGCCCCTTCCGGTTCAACCGGCATACCGGCACCAAACCCGTTCGGACTTGCATCGTTCATCACCCGCTCCCGTGGCAACAGCCCTGCACGGCTGACCAAAGCGGCCTAACGCAGGGCCGTTAATTTTGGGCTAAATCGCGGGCAACTGGCCAACCAGCACAGCGGATCAGACCAGCGCGAACAAGCGGCCGGCCAGAAAGCCCATCGCGATCGATATGCCCACCGCCAGCAGGCCGTAAAAAAAGCCATCGTGCTGGGCAAACTGGGCCACGGCGCGTTCGAACCCCTGCTTTTGCACTTCAACCCGGCTGATCGCCGATGCCACCACGCGGCCATGGGTGATGGCAAATGTTTCGGCAGTATAGGTTCCGGTCTGCACGCTCGATGGCAACGCGATGC
Organism: Pseudomonadota bacterium; assembly: GCA_039795595.1. Taxonomy (GTDB): domain Bacteria; phylum Pseudomonadota; class Alphaproteobacteria; order Sphingomonadales; family Sphingomonadaceae; genus Novosphingobium. The sequence goes on along the minus strand of JBDKLL010000173.1, from coordinate 9,961 downwards.
GCGCTTGATAAAGCACCTGTTCGCTGACCGTGACCCCGGCCGGATCCTGTTTGTACAACCCTTCGCGTTGCAACAGATCAACCAACCCGGCCGACATCCGCGCCTGTTCGCCCGGATCATAGGACCCGATCGGCGAAAGCTGCAGCCACGGCAGGCCCAGTTCATAAATTGCCGCGGTGCGATCATCGACGATCTGTTTGATCGGGCGCGATGAAGCAACCGCGAAGAATGTCGGTGCCGAGCGGAACTCGGCACTATCAGCATTAACCCAGATTCCGGCGATACGCTGTTTTTCGCGCAGCACGATCGACCGGGTTGGCCCTTTCAGCACCACGACGATATCGTAATCCTGCCCGGCCCGCGCGCCTTCGGGGGTCAGGATCGCACCGAACAGTAGCAATTCCGTACCGCGAAAGCCCTGTCGCACTTGCACTTCGTGCTGAGATACTTCGGGCACCAGAATGGGGTCACGCGCGCCGGTCAGCAGTACCAGCGCGATCAAGGCCAGCAGCCGCTTCACGATGGCGTTACCGAATAGATTTCATCCGGCTGCCAACCCAGCCCCAACGCCATGCGCAGCGCAATCACCAGCACGATCGCCGCCAGCACGAAGCGCAGTCGTTCGGCCGGCAGTTTTTGCGCCAATTGCGCGCCGATCTGCGCACCCGAAACCGAACCGATCAGCAGCAACACCGCCAGCACGATGTCGATCGCGCGCGTGGTCAGCGCGTGCATCATCGTGGTGGCCATCGTCACGAACAGGATCTGGAACAGCGATGTGCCAACCACCACGTTCGCGCTCATCCCAAGGATATAGAGCATCGCCGGGACCAGCACGAACCCGCCGCCGATCCCCATCAGCATCGTCAGAATCCCGGTCGTCACGCCAAGGATCAGCGGGGCAAGCGGCGAAATATACAGGCCTGAACGATAAAACCGCCAGCGCAGCGGCAACGCGGCTACCATCGGATGGTGCCGGCGTTTGCGCGCGGGCAGCGGCACGCCGGCTTTTTGCGCCTGCATCGCGGCCAGGCTTTCGCGCGCCATCAGCGTTCCGATCGAACCCAGCAGGACAACATAGAGCAGGTTGATAACGATATCGATCTGGCCCAGTTGCTGCAGCAGCCGGAACAGCACCGCCCCGATCATGGTGCCGATCAGCCCGCCCGCCACCAGCACGCCGCCCATCTGGAAATCCACCCCGCCGCGCCGGGTATGCGCGAACACGCCCGAAACGCTGGCCCCGGTTACCTGGCTGGCGGCCGATGCCGCGGCAACCGTTGGCGGGATCCCGTAAAAGATCATCAGCGGCGTCGTCAGAAACCCGCCGCCAACCCCGAACATGCCCGACAAAACCCCCGTCAGCGCGCCCAGCGCGACGATGACCAGGCCGTTGACCGCAAGGTTGGCGATTGGCAGATAGACGTCCATGCTTGGGCGAAGGACCTAGACCAGCCAAGCGGCCAAAAAAAGGCCGAAAGTATCAGAAACCAGCGGACAAGGTTACCGCGGCCCCGCTGTCTGGCGTTGCCGCGCCCGCCACCCGGAAACGCCAATCTGCAGAAAGCCTTGCCCCCGCTCTGCCCACCGGCAGGCCCAGCGTAATCGTCGGCCCAAGATCAAGCCGCTGCGCCCCGCGCTGGGCCCCGCCCCACGCACCCCCGCCGGCGCGCAGTTCCACCCCGGCCCCGGTGGCCACGCGGCGGTCGATCCGAACAGATCCATCGGCAAACGGCGTTGCCCCCGTTCCGCCCACGTATCCCGCCGCCAGATAAGCTTCGCCGCGCAGCCCCAATGGCAGCGGCAGCGGCGGAAATTCGCTGATCAGGCTGGCCCCCGGCCGCACCAGCATGGCCCCGTCGCTGGCCTGCACCACCCGCACTTCTGCCGTGGCAGCGATCGCCATTCGGCGGGCCGGGCGCAGCGCCAGCCCTGCGGCCAGTTCTGCGCCGCGCGGGGGCTGGAATGCACTGGTCGCGCGAACATAGGCCACCGGGCGCAGCGCACTGGCCGGGGCCAGCCGGTAACGCACCACCACGCCCGCCTGACTGGCACCATAGGCCCCACCGCGCGGTGGGCCGCCCGCCGATCCTGATGCTGGCAAGGCATAACCATTGCCGCCTTGACGCCACAACAACCAGCCATCCGCCGACCAGCGCAGCATCGACACCGCAGCGGGCGTGGTTGCCAGGGGATGCGCGGAGAGGGGCAATAGCGGTACCGCACCGCGCTGCACCGTCACCTCAGGGGGCAGCGGCAACTCGGCCAGTCCGGCCAACCACAACAACTGGTGGCCCGCGGCAATATGCACCGTCGTCTGGCGCGGCGGCTGGTTTGGGGGGGGCGCAACCTCCGGACGCAGCGCTGCCTGGGCGAACGATTCGGCAGCGCCGCTCTGCACCGGAACGTGCGGCACTATCGCTGTCGGCCGCTGCTCAATCGTCGCGGCGGCGGACCGAACCGGCACAAACAGCCGCCGCGCCTCAGGCACCCTCACTGATTGCAGTCCCGCCGATGCCCGCCGTGGTGGATGGTGGCTGGTTGCCGGCCCGGCGCTTTCAGCAAACGGGATCGTGCGCAGCGGATCGGGGGCATCGCCCGTCAGCAACGCGGCGCGCGCCCCAATCCACCCGCCAATCAGCACCATCAGCGCCACGACCGGTTCGCCGCGGCGTCGGCCAACGGCGGCGTAACCGGATGACTGGCTCGTCACGCCTTGGCCCCGATCAGCCGGGCCAGCGATGGGTGCGAAGCGTGCTCGGTCTTGTCCCAGACCACCGCCCCGCCGCGCAGCGACCGCCAATAGGCCACCAGCGCACGCCGCCCCGACATGATTGCGATCACATTGGCAACCGGGATCCGCAACACCGCACGCAAGCCTTCGCGCAGCCCATATTCGCGCGCGGTGAATGCCGCGCGTGAAACAGTCCGCCAGGCAAATCCGTACACGTTGACAACCAGCAAGGCATGCACCGGGGTTGACGTAGCCGGCCGCACTGGCCCGCCCGCCCATTCGACCAGCAGGAACAGCCCGTCGACCAGCAGCAGCAGATACGCCACCGACAACACCAGCGCGGTCAATGGCCCGCGCCGATCCCGCAGTGCCATCCACAGTTCGATCGGGCTGGCGGCCCAGCCCATGCGATCCCATGCCTGAAAGGCAATCCCGTGGATCCACCGGGTCTTCTGGCGGATCGCGGTGCCCAGCCGGGTGGGAAAGTAACTGCCCGTCGCAACCAGCCGCCCACTGGCATCGCGCAGCCGCAGGAACGTGCTGCCGCGGCCTTGCTGCGACAGCATGATCCCCAGTTCGTAATCCTCGGTCAGACATTCCGGTGCGAACGGACCGGTAGAGCCTTCGCTGCGGCGGCGCGCGGCCAGTGCGGTTAGCGCATGGCGCGCAAACCCGCAGCCTACCCCGGCCGCCGGGATCGCCGCCCCCAACGCCGCCCGCACGACCATGCCTTTGGCATGGGCTTCGGCAAATTCATCCGCATAATGCCCGGCCACCCAGCGCGATTCCGGTTGTTCGGCGGGGCGAACAGGCAATTGCACGAAATCGTGCTGGCCCAGTGCGCTGTCGATCGCCTGCAAGGCCGCCGGGTGCACCATGTCTTCGGCATCGTGCAATACTACTCCGTGGAACGGCTGGCGGCTACGCTGTTCATCGGCGCAGAGCGCGGCGTATAGGCGGTTCAGGCAATCGGCCTTGGTGGTCGGCCCGGCCACGCCATGAACAACCAACCGCACCCGGCCATCGCTGCCCGCCGCGGCTTGTGCCGCGGCCAGCGTGGCGGGATCGTTGCAATAGCAGCCGATATACAGCCGCAAGGCCTGCTGCGGCCATGCCGCCAGCATATGCCGGATCGTGTCGCCGATCACCGGAGCTTCCTGAAAGGTGGGGACCAACACTGCCACCGGGCCAGACAGGTCCGCCCGCCCATATCCCTGCGGCAAACGCAAGGTGGATATTTTACCAGTCAGCCTGAACCACAGCCACGCCAGATCGATCGCCAGTTCATCCAGCAGCCCGATGACGAACCAGAACGCCGCAAAAACCAGCAATTCGCGTTCGAGCGGAACGAACACCTGCAAGGCCGAAACGACCCCCGTTTCCCATCCGCCCATACCCCGACCCATACCCCGTGCGTCCCCTGCGGCGTACCCTATCTGAATCAGGTAACTACTGGTAAATACTTATTGCTGCAACGGATTCCCGGCGATGAAACTGGCCAGAACAGGGACAGGTTGCCTGATCGCGGGGTTCGGGTAAGTCTGGCATGATGAACGCCAAACGCCGCCCCTTCACCCACGTCGCAGCCCGGTTGCGGCAGCTTTTACACGGCGATGCGGGGGCCGGAATCCTGCTGATCGGGGTTGCGCTGGCCGCACTGGTACTGGCCAATTCCCCTGCGGCGCATGGGTATCACGCGGCATTCCACACCCCGTTGGCATGGACCCCGATCGCAGCGCTGGCCACCGGTCACGCATGGATCAACGACGGGCTGATGGCGCTGTTCTTCTTCGTCGTTGGGCTGGAACTCAAACGCGAATTGCTGGATGGGCAACTGGCCAGCCCGGCCCAGCGGCGCCTGCCGGTGCTGGCCGCGGCTGCCGGGATGGCGGTGCCGGCGGCGCTCTATTGGCTGATCGCCCGCTCCAACCCGGCTTTGCACCCCGGCTGGGCGATCCCCGCGGCCACCGACATCGCCTTTGCCATCGGCGTGCTCAGCCTACTTGGCCCGCGCGTACCCCCGGCGCTGCGACTATTCTTGTTAAGCGTGGCGATCGTCGATGATCTGGGCGCGGTGCTGATCATCGCCGTGGCCTATACCGCCCAAATCGCGCCGGGCTGGCTTGGCCTTGCCGGGTTGATCTGGGCCGGGATGGTGGCGCTCAACCACTGCGGGATCAAGCGCGGCTGGGCTTATGCCTTGCCAGCGCTGGCACTGTGGTATGCGATGCTGCATTCCGGCGTCCACCCCACGATTGCCGGGGTGGCTGCTGCATTCACGATCCCGTTGCAACTCGACGCGCGCGGCGACAGCCTGTTGCTGCGCATGGAACATATGCTCGCACCGATTAGCGCCTATGGGATCGTGCCGCTGTTCGGCTTTGCCAATGCCGGCGTAGCCCTGCCCAGTCTTGCCGCCATAGGCACCGACATCCGCACAACTTCCCTGCAATTGCCGCTGGCAGTGGCGCTTGGCCTGTTCGCAGGCAAGCAACTGGGCATCCTTGGTGCCCTGCACGCGGCCCGGATCACCGGGTTTGCCGCCCTCCCGGCCGGGGCCAGTGCCCGCCATTTATGGGGCGTGGCGCTGCTTTGCGGGATCGGCTTCACGATGAGCCTGTTCATCGCGCAACTGGCGTTCCCCGCCCAGCCAGCATTGATCGAAGCCGCCAAGCTGGGCGTGATCGCCGGATCGCTGCTGGCGGCGCTGACGGGTTATGCGGTCTTGCGTAGCGCCCCGGTGCCGGCGGCCTGAACTGGCCGGTTACCAACTGCCAACATTGGGCATGCTGGCCCACGGTTCCTGCGCGGGCAGGTGGCCATCCTGCAGCAGTTCCACCGAAATCCCATCTGGCGATTTAACGAACGCCATATGCCCATCACGCGGGGGACGGTGGATGATGTGCCCGGCGTCCTGCAACCGCTGGCAAGTTTCGTAAATATTGTCGACGCGGTAGGCCAAATGCCCGAAATTACGGCCGCCAGCATAGGCTTCTTGCGCCCCGTCTTCGCCCGGCCAGTTGTACGTAAGCTCGACCTCAGCCACGCCTTCTTCGCCCGGCGCAGCCAGGAAGATCAGGGTAAAACGCCCCTGCTCGCTCGAAAAGCGGCGCACTTCCTGCAACCCGATCAGCCCGAAAAAGGCAATCGTGGCATCCGGATCGGTAACGCGGATCATCGTGTGGAGGAACTTGGTCAACGGAACACCCTTCTGCCGTGTGCTTTAACGCATCCTAGCCTTGCCGCATCAGGGCTGCAACGCCAACGGCCCGCCCCGGATACCGGAACGGGCCGCTGAATCGGATCGACCGATGCCGATCAGAACGAATACTTGATCGAACCCACCACCGCATCGTTCGACAGGCTATCGATCGAAGCACCATCAACCCCGATGTAGCTGATCCCGGCAGTCAGGTTCTTGGTCACCGCATAAGTCGCGCCAACCGAGTAATCGATCCCGTCCTTGGTGCTCTTACCGGTCAGCAGGTTGGGCGAAAGCGCGCCCGAGCTGTACCCAAGGTGGGCCGCCAGGCTGACCGGGGTATTGGGCACGCCCATGCTCCAGTCGGTGTAGAGATACAGGTTATCATCCCCACCCAGTGCATCCTGCTTCCAAGCATAGGCCACGCCGGCCTTGGCGCTGGCCGGACCGAACGTGGTGGTAAGCGAAGCGTAGGGTTCGAACACGTTGGCCGAACCAACCTTGCCGTTGAAGTAAGCATAGTAAGTCATGCCAACATCGGCGGTCAGCCCGCTGGCAATCGGCCCGGTCCAACCGGCATAGAAATCGGTTTCAAGGTTGCCGTACACCGGGGTATCTTCCAGGTTGGAACCCCAGATCCCGGCATAGAGGCCGCTGGCGTGGTTGACCTGCAGCGACCCTTGCAGCGCCGGATCCCCGGCTGACAGCGAAATCCCGCGGAACCGGTAATCGCTGACAAACGCGACGTTGCCGGTGACGATAACAGTGGCGGGGGCATCGGTTTCATCGGCCAGCGCGGGCGCAGCGGCCAATCCGCAACCGACAACCAGAGTGGCGGCAACAAGGCCGCGGATGGACGTAAGCATGGCAATCTTCCTTCGATTGATTTTGGCTTCGTCCCGCCTGCGCAAGCAGCGTTGCTTCTCATTAAGCGGAAGCATTCAATCCTTGCCCGCACAAATGAGCACACCTTTGCTGCACCGCACAAGAAGAAAAGGTTCGATTTACGATCCTTGTTTTGCGCAGCCCCTCACAGTGTTGCATTGCGGCAACGCTTGCGCGGCGCGAGGGCCGGGCCAATCCATTGTGAAGCGGGCGCTTCGGGCCTATAGGCCAGCCGCATCGCGCGCAGTCCAGCGGACTGGCCGCGCCGCGCAAGGGAGTATCTGATGAAGATCGCAATGGTCGGCTCGGGCTATGTCGGGCTGGTATCGGGGGCCTGCTTTGCCGATTTCGGCCATGATGTGGTGTGCATCGACAAAGACCCCGCCAAGATCGACAGCCTGCGCGCCGGGGTAATGCCGATATACGAACCGGGTTTGGCTGAACTGGTTGCCACCAACGTCAAGGCTGGGCGGCTGTCGTTCACCACCGATCTGGCCGAAGGGATCGCCGGGGCCAGCGCGATCTTCATCGCGGTGGGCACCCCCAGCCGCCGCGGCGATGGCCATGCCGACTTGTCGTTCGTCTATGCCGTGGCGCAGGAAATCGGCGAACACCTGCACCAGCCCGCGGTAATCGTCACCAAATCGACCGTCCCGGTGGGCACCGGCGACGAAGTGGAACGCGTCCTTAGCGAAAGCGGGCTGGCGGTGCAGTTCGCCGTGGCATCGAACCCCGAATTCCTGCGTGAAGGCGCGGCAATCAGCGATTTCAAACGCCCTGACCGGATCGTGATTGGCACGGATGACGAATGGGCGCGCTCGGTGATGAACGAAGTCTATCGGCCGCTGTTTCTCAACAAGGCACCGATCCTGTTCACCAGCCGCCGCTCGTCCGAACTGATCAAATATGCCGCCAACGCATTTCTGGCGGTAAAGATCACCTTCATCAACGAAATGGCCGACCTGTGCGAAAAGGTCGGCGCCAATGTGCAGGACGTATCGCGCGGGATCGGGATGGACAACCGGATCGGCGCAAAGTTCCTCCACGCCGGGCCGGGCTATGGCGGTTCATGCTTCCCCAAGGATACGCTGGCGCTGCTCAAGACGGCGGAAGACTACGAAGCCCCAACGCGGATCGTGGAAGCGGTGGTCAAGGTCAACGATGCACGCAAGCGGGCGATGGGCCGCAAGGTCATCGAGGCGCTGGGCGGCGCCGATGCCGCGCGCGGCAAGCAGGTTGCCCTATTGGGCCTGACGTTCAAGCCCAACACCGACGATATGCGCGATGCGCCATCGATCGCGATCGCGCAGGCGCTGGGCGATGCCGGGGTGAGCGTTACTGCCTATGACCCCGAAGGGATGGAGCAGGCTGCCCCGCTGATGCCGGGCGTGGCGATGAAGGCCAATGCCTATGCCGCGATCGAAGGCGCTGACGCCGTGGTGATCGTGACCGAATGGGATGCCTTCCGCGCGCTGGATCTTGATCGGATCAAAACGCTGGCCAAGGCCCCGGTGCTGGTTGACCTGCGCAACATTTACGATCCAGCCGAAGTGCGCAGCCACAGCTTCGATTACATTAGCATCGGCCGCCCTTAAGCCCCTGCCAAGCAGGCTTCCCTTTGTGCGCCGGCGGGTTATGCTGCGGCAAAATCGCGCACAGGGAGAGCAGAGTGGCCAAGCGGACTTGGATTATCGGGGCGGTTGCGGCCGCATTGATCGGCACCGGCGGGGTTTATGCCAGCCTCGACAAGGAAACCCGGGGGCTGCTCGCGGCGCTGCCAACCAACGCCAACGTGCTGAGCTGGTCGCAGGATCAGCGCGATGCTGCCTTCCGGGCGATGGATCGCTTGCCTGTGCTGGCCACGGCCAACACCATCACCCCATCGGCCCACCCGCTGGCGCTGCCCGCCGGCAAGCCGCTTAACATTCCGGGGATCGACCAATACCTTGCCGGGCAACGCGCCGCCGGGATCGTGATCCTGCAAGACGGCAAGGTTCGGTTTGAACGCTATGGACTGGGCTTCGATGCCACTGGCCGCTGGACCAGTTTTTCCGTGGCCAAATCGTTCACGTCAACGCTGGTCGGCGCAGCGATCCAGGACGGCAAGATCCACAGCCTTGAAGACAAGGTCAGCCAGTACGTGCCGGATCTGCGGGGTTCGGCTTATGATGATGTTTCGATCCGGCAACTGCTGATGATGAGTTCCGGTGTGCGCTGGAACGAGGATTACGAAGATCCGAACGCCGATGTGGCCCAGTTCAACATCGCCACGCCCGATCCCGGGGTGGATGCCACGGTCAGCTATATGCGCAAGCTGCCCCGCGCCCACCCGCCGGGCGAAGTGTGGCATTACAACACCGGCGAAACCAATCTGATCGGGGTACTGGTATCGTCTGCAGTGGGTAAACCGCTGGCAGAGTACCTGCAGGAAAAGGTGTGGCAACCGGCAGGGATGGAAAGCACGGCAACATGGCTCAAGGGCAAGACTGGGCTGGAAATCGCCGGCTGCTGCCTGCAGGCCACCACCCGCGATTTCGCGCGTATGGGACTGTTCGTGCTGAACGGCGGCAAGGCGCTGGACGGGCGGCAGATCGTCCCGGCTGACTGGTTCGCGCAGGCCACCACCAAACAGAAAGACATCGGCCGCCCGGGCAAGGGGTATGGCTTCCAGTGGTGGACCTATGACGATGGCAGCGTGGCCGCGCAGGGGATCTTTGGCCAAGGCATCTTCATCGATCCCAAGCGCCGCCTGGTGATCGCATCGAACGCCGATTGGACCCGCGCCAGCGAAGGGCCGGAACCCAAGGCGCGCGAAGCATTCTACCATCAGGTGCAAGCCCTGATCGATGCCGGGAAATAATACGCCAGGGGGCCTGTAAGCCGGGTTCTGTCCCGCCGACGGTATGCCAAATGGCACCGTATCGGCGGGGGCAGCCATTCCTCTCGGCGGTGTGTTGCCACGCCGCTCCAGCAACCAACCCGGGCGGTCGGGTCCGAAACTGACCTGCCTGTGGCCTTATGAGCCGCAGGCGCGCCGCCCCTATTCGGTCTTGCTCCGGGTGGGGTTTACCATGCCGCTGGCGTTACCGTCAGCGCGGTGCGCTCTTACCGCACCCTTTCACCCTTACCTGATAAATCAG
>JBDKLL010000172.1:0-24762 GCA_039795595.1 Pseudomonadota bacterium | reverse complement strand
CCGACGGCACCGTGTTCGAAACTCGCTCCACCTGGGGCAAGGAAGGCGATACGCTGGCGCTGGAAATCGACCCGACTTCGCACCCGGCGTGGACCGGTGGCACCCGCCAGCTCGATCAGGGCGGCCGTGTTGCCCAGTTCAACAAGCGCTTTGGCGGCCTGTCGCTCAAGAAGAGCTGATCCGGGCGGTCTTCGCACCCGAACATCGAAAGGGCGGCCTTGGGGCCGCCCTTTTTTGTTGCGATCATCGCTTAATAAGCGTTTCCTCGCGCTGCAATTGCATCGGCTTCATCGGTCGGGATCGGGCGCAAGAATTCAATTCCGCAGGCATTGTCGCGAACCCACCGTACGAGTGCCTGAATCGACCGGTCGCTGGATAAATGTACGGTCAGGAACATCCCTGTCCGCAACCATTCCGCAGCATCGATCAGGTTGCAGCCATGCACCGAAATGTCGCGCAAGTGGCAGGTTGAACTTTGCCCGTGGGCTGATTGCACCAAGACCACCCCCGTGGCGGGTCGCCGCGCTACTTTCCGGGTTAGCGGACTGGATGGGCCGGGGAGCCGGGGGAGCGGTTGGGGCATGGCAGGTCGATCGCTGGTGGTTGGTAATTATCCGTATGGTCGTAAGAGGATCTGGTTAACTTTCCGTCACGGGGTGGATTGCGGCTGGAAATCGTGCGGTTTGGAGCCGCTGAGGCAAGATTTCTCTTCCCATTGCGCGCGGCCTGTGCAAAGGCCCGCGCCTCAACGCCTGACCGCTACCGGTCAGGCCGTGGCGATCGTAGCTCAGTTGGTTAGAGCGCCGGTTTGTGGTACCGGAGGTCGTGGGTTCGAACCCCATCGATCGCCCCATCATCCCAAGCGTCTGTTGCATCCGGCCGGTGGCCGCAGGTTGCGCTATTTCACCGCGCCGCGTGCGGCATTGGCCTTGCCGCTGGGCTCGGCGCGTGGCAGAGGGGCTGCCAGCCTGACCGGGTCCAGAAAGTCCACGAAACGTCCATGCACGGCTTTGCCAATCCTGCCCGATTTCTGCGCCTCGCGCGGCTGCTGACTGCGCCTTTGCTGCTGATTGGCATCGCGTTGACGGCGGCATCGCTGGGCTGGGGACTGCTGGCTGCCCCGGCTGAACGGTTGCAGGGGGATTCGGTGCGGATCCTGTTCATTCACGTCCCGGCCGCGTGGCTTGGCATGGGGGGATGGTCTGCCATCGCCATCGCTAGCCTGACCGAACTGGTCTGGCGGCACCCGCTGGCCGGGATCGGTGCCCGCGCGGTTGCGTTGCCGGGGGCGTTCTTTGCCTTGTTGTGCCTGATCACCGGATCGCTGTGGGGGCGTCCGGCATGGGGCACGTGGTGGGTTTGGGATGGCCGGTTGACCTCGATGTTGGTGCTGTTCTTCCTGTATTGCAGCTATATCGCGCTGGCCGATGCGGTATCGCGCGATGGCGATGGCCCATCGCGCATTCCGGCCATTTTTGGGCTGGTGGGCGCAGTCAACATTCCAGTGATCCATTATTCGGTGCTGTGGTGGAACAGCCTGCACCAGCCGCCGTCGATCACCATGGGCAAAAGCGCAATGGCGCCGGCGTTCCTGTGGTGTCTGCTCGCTGCAACGCTGGGGTTTTCGCTGATCTTTGGCGGGGTCGTGCTCGCCCGGATGCGGACCATCCTGGCCAATGCCCAAGCCGAAGCCCGGTTGCGCCGCCGGGCGTTGGAGGCGGCTGATGCATGAAGGCCTGAACCATTGGACGTTTATCGCCGCGGCCTACGCGCTTGGGGTCGGCGGCACGGCCGTGTTGGTGGTGTGGAGCTGGATCGCCATGCGCCGCGCCGAAACCCGCCGCGAGCGGAGCCGTAATTGATGAACACCCCTGCCAAATCGCCGCTCAAGGCCAAGCACCAGCGATTGGTGCTGGTGCTGATTGCGCTCGCCGCGCTGATCGCTGCGGGGCTGCTGGCGATGTGGGCGCTGCGCAATCAGGCGTCCTATTTCTACCTGCCCGCCGAAATGGCCAGCAATCCGCCTGCCGTGGGACGGGCCGTGCGGCTTGGCGGGATGGTCGAGAAGGGCAGCCTCAAGACTGATGCCGATGGAGTAACGATTCGCTTTACCGTATCGGACGGCACGGCGCGGGTGCCGGTGGTGTTCACGGGGATCACGCCGGATCTGTTTCAGGAAGGTTCGGGCGTGGTTGCCGAAGGGACGCGCGATGCGGCCGGCACTTTCGTGGCCAACAACTTGCTGGCCAAGCACGATGAAAAATACGTCCCGCGCGAAATGCAGAGCATGACAGCGGCGCAGGCCCGCAAAACGGTTGAAGAAACACGATGATCGCAAACCTTGGTCTGGCCGCCTTGTGGCTGGCGGCGGCGCTGGCAATGCTGCAATTGCTGGCGGGAGGACTGGCCTTGCGCCCGGCGGGCAATGTGCTGGCGGGGATCGTGCGGCCGGTGGCGGTGGTGCAGGGCGTGCTGTGCGCGATCGCGTTTGCCTGCCTGATCGTGGTGTTTTGCCAGACCGATCTTTCGGTAAAACTGGTGGCGCTCAATTCCCATTCGGCCAAGCCGTGGCTTTACAAGTTCGCCGGCGCGTGGGGGAACCACGAAGGATCGATGCTGCTGTGGGTGACGATCATGGGGCTGGCCGGCGGGTTCGTTGCGCTGGTGGAACGGCGGTTGCCCGAACCAACGATGCTGGCCACGCTGGCGGCGCAGGCGTTCGTCAGCCTTGGGTTTTATGCGTTCCTGCTGATTTCGTCGAACCCATTTGAACGGCTTAACCCGGTTGCGCCGGAAGGGCAGGGGCTGAACCCGCTGTTGCAGGATCCGGGCCTCGCGTTCCATCCACCCACGCTTTACATTGGCTACGTTGGGCTTTCGATCGCGTTCAGCTTTGCCGTGGGCGCGTTGATCACCCGCGAAGTTTCGCCCGCCTTTGCCCGGGCGATGCGGCCGTGGGTGCTGGGGGCTTGGATTTTCCTGACCCTTGGGATCACGGCGGGTTCTTATTGGGCCTATTACGAACTGGGCTGGGGCGGCTGGTGGTTCTGGGATCCGGTCGAAAATGCCTCGTTGATGCCGTGGCTGGCGGCCACCGCGCTGCTCCATTCGGCCAGCGTGCTGGCCGCGCGCAATGCCTTGCGGGCGTGGACTGTGATGTTGGGCGTGGTGGCGTTTTCGATGTCGATGGTTGGGACATTTCTGGTTCGTTCGGGGGTGCTGACCAGCGTTCATGCCTTTGCGGTCGATCCTGAACGCGGTTCGTTCATCCTTGGTTTGCTGGCGCTTAACATCGGCAGTGCGCTGGTGCTGTTCGGCCTGCGCGCCGCGACGGTAACCGAAGGCGAACGTTTTGCCGTGACCAGCCGCGAAGGTGCGCTGGTGTTCAACAATGTCATGCTTTCCGCCACGCTGGGGATCGTGCTGGTGGGGACGCTCTATCCACTGCTGGCCGAAGCATTGGGTGCCAAAGTTTCGGTGGGGCCGCCGTATTTCAATCCGATGTCGGCGATTTTCATCGTGCCGATGCTGCTGGTGATGGCGGTTGGCCCATTGCTGCGCTGGCGGCAGGATGGGTTTGGCCGGGTTGGCAAACCGCTTGCCATTCCGTTTGTGCTGACGCTGGCCGCGCTGGGCTGGCTGGCGGGGCAGGGGGTAAAGCTGCTGCCGCTGATCGGCATGGCGCTGGCGGCCGGGTTGCTGATCGCCGCGTTGTTGCCGCTGCGGGGACGCCGGTTGCGCACGGTCACGCTGCCGCTGTGGGGCATGGTCGTGGCACATCTGGGGGTGGCGGTGGCGCTGTTTGGGATGGCCTGCGATAGCGCCTACACCACGGAACGCTTGGTGGCCGTCAAGGTTGGCGATGCCGTTGCCGTGGGGCCGTGGCAGGTGCGGCTGACCGGGGTTGTCCCGGTGGCAGGCCCCAATTGGACCGCGCTCGAAGGATCGATTTCCGCCAGTTATGCCGGGGCGCAGCCGGTTCGGCTGGCCCCGCAAGCCCGCAGTTTCTGGGCCCCGGCCCAGCAGACTAGCGAATCCGCATTGGCCACGCGCTGGAACGGCCAGCTTTACGTCGTGCTGGGGGAGCAGGCCGAGGATGGACGCTGGCAGTTACGGCTGTGGTGGAAACCGTTTGTGACGCTGATCTGGTATGGCGGGGCGCTGATTGCGCTGGGCGGGGTGCTGGCGCTGCTGGGCCGGGTTGCCAGCGATCTGCGCCGGATCATCGCCCGCGACAAGATCGCTTATCGCCGGATGAGGCAGGGCCGATGAGCACACCAGATCCCAAATCCGCCCCTTCGCCGCGGTGGAGCCTGTGGCTGCCGCTGGTGTTTTTCGCCGGGTTCGTGGCACTGGTGGCAGTCGGCCTGCTGCGCCCCGCCAACCGCGATGTGCACAGTGCAATGATCGGCAAGCCGCTGCCGGATTTTGCGCTGAGGCCCGCGGTGACCGAACTTCCCGGATTGACCCGCGCGGACATGATCGGTGGGCGGCCGCGGTTGCTCAACGTGTTCGCCAGTTGGTGCGTACCGTGCGCGGCCGAAGCGCAGGAACTGGCCAAGCTGCGCGCGGCCGGGGTTGAGATTGATGGGGTTGCGATCCGCGATACCGCGGAGGATTTGCAGGCATTTCTGGCGCGCAACGGCAATCCGTATGCCCGGATCGGGGCTGATCCGGTCAGCAAGATCCAGTTCGATATCGGTTCGGCCGGGGTGCCTGAAAGCTTCGTGATCGATGCCAAGGGCGTGATCCGGTATCAGCATATCGGGGTGATCATGCCGGATCAGGTGCCGTTGATTCTGGACAAGCTGAAGGAAGCCGAACAGTGAAGCGGGCGCTTATCGGCATGATGCTGGCCTGCACAGCCATCCCCGCGCTGGCGCAGGACAAGCTGCCGCCCGCGCCGTATGCCTACACCCAATTGGCCGACCCGGCGCAGGAAGCCAAAGCACAGGCGCTGATGGAAACCCTGCGCTGCCTGCAATGCCAAGGCCAGTCGATTGCCGATTCAGATGCGCCGATTGCCGGGGATATGCGCCATCAGGTCCGGTTGCGGATTGCGGCTGGCGAAGATCCCGAAGCCGTGCGCGACTGGTTGATCGAACGGTATGGCGATTACGTGAGCTATGCCCCGCGGGTGACCAGCACAACCTGGCCGCTGTTTGCCTTGCCGATCGCCTTGCTGGCACTGGCATTCGTGTTGCTGCGCCGGCGCTTTACCGGGAAGGACCGCGCATGACCTGGGTAATGGTAATCGGGCTTGGGCTGTTGGCGTTCGGCGCGCTGGTGATCGGTTTCAAGGCCCCGCGGCAGGGCTGGGAAGCGATCGGGGCGGCCTTGTTGGTGGGGATCGCCGGTTTTGCGTGGCAGGCCAGCCCGGATCAGCCCGGTGCCCCCAAGGCCCCGGCGCAATCGCCGCAAATCTCGGGCGAAGCAATGGTCGAGGCGCGCAAGGCGCTTTCCCAGCAAACCGTGCCGGTGGCCAGCCAATGGACCATCGTGGCTGATGCCTTCGCCCGGCGCGGCCAGTTTGCCGAAGCGGCTGGGGTGATCCGCGGGGCGATTGCCAAGGATCCGCACAATGCCGATGCGTGGCTGGCGCTGGCCAACAATCTGGTGGCGCACGCCGATGGCAACCTTTCACCGGCGGCGCTCTATGCCTATCGCCGTGCGGCACTGGCCGATCCGCAGCACCCCGGGCCGCCGTTCTTCCTTGGGCTGGCGCTGGCACAGAGCGGGCGCTTGGCCGAAGGGCGTGCGGCGTGGGCTGATTTGTTGGCGCGATCCCCGGCCAATGCACCATGGCGCGCCGATCTGCAGGCCCGGCTGGCCGATCTGGACGCGTTCATTGCCCGACAAGCGGGGACAGCCCGCTAAGCGGTGATAACTGGGGTGCGGCACCGGTTGCCGGGCCTTGGGCATGCTGCTAAGCGCGGTGCGATTTTCAAGGCTTACAGGGGCGCGACGCCGCATGAGCAACACGGTTGATTCACCTTCCACGACTGCGCCCGGCGCGGCCAGTGAAGGGCACGGCGAAGGGGATGGTGGGCATCACCACGGCGGCAAGCTGGCGCTGGCGGTTGGCGCAATCGGCGTGGTGTTCGGCGATATCGGTACCAGCCCGCTTTACGCCATGCGCGATACGTTCGCCGGGCATCATCCCCTGCCGCTCGATCAACTGCACCTGTTCGGCATTATCAGCCTGATGTTCTGGTCGATGATGGTGATCGTGACGCTGAAATACGTGTCGATCATCATGCGCGCTGATAACAAGGGCGAAGGCGGCAGCTTGGCGCTGCTGGCGCTGATCAATTCGAATATCTCGGGCAAATCGTGGTCTTCCGGGATCGTCTTGCTTGGCGTGTTCGCCACCGCGCTGTTCTATGGCGATAGCATGATCACGCCCGCCGTTTCGGTGCTGGGCGCGATCGAAGGGGTGGCGGTTTACAACCCGGCGATGGGGCACTGGGTGGTGCCGCTGGTGGTTGGAATTCTGGTTTTCCTGTTCATGATCCAGAGCCGCGGTACGGCCAAAGTGGCGCGGTTGTTCGGGCCGATCATGCTGCTGTATTTCGGCGTGATTTCAACGCTGGGCCTGCTGAGCATCGTGCAGACCCCGGGCGTGGTCTGGGCGCTCAGCCCGCACCATGCAGTGCAGATGTTCCTCGCTGATCCGTTCCGCGGGTTTCTGGCCATGGGTTCGGCGGTGCTGGCGGTAACCGGGGCCGAAGCCCTGTATGCCGACATGGGGCATTTTGGCCGCTCGCCGATCCGGATATCGTGGCTGTTTATCGTGTTGCCGGCGTTGGTCTGCAACTACCTTGGGCAGGCTGCGCTGCTGCTGCGCGATCCCGGTGCGTTGGTCAGCCCGTTCTACTTCCTGGCCCCGGCGTGGTTCCAGTGGCCCTTGCTGGCGATCGCCAGCGCGGCGGCGGTGATCGCATCGCAAGCGGTGATCACCGGTGCGTTTTCGGTTACCCAGCAAGCGATCCAGTTGGGCTTCATCCCGCGGATGTCGATCAAGTATACCAGCGTCAACGCCGGGCAGATTTATATCCCGGTGATCAACACCGCGCTGATGATCGCGGTGATCGTACTGGTGCTGATGTTCCAGAAATCGTCGAACCTGACCGCGGCCTATGGCATCGCGGTGACCGGGGCGATGGCGATCGATAACGTCTTGCTGGCGGTCGTGCTGTTCCAGATGTGGAAATGGCGTTCGTGGCTGTCGGTGCCGTTGCTGGCGTTGTTCTTCATGCTGGATGCGGCCTATCTGGCGGCGAACTTCACCAAGATCCCCGATGGCGGCTGGGTGCCGCTGGCGATGGGGCTGGCGATCTTTACGCTGCTGACCACGTGGTCGCGCGGGCGGGCACTGATGCGGCAATCGATGTCCGAAGGCACCATTCCGATGGAAATCTTCGCCAAGAGCGCGCATTCCAGCGCCACGCGGGTGCCGGGCACGGCGATCTTCATGGCCAGCACCAATTCGGGCGTGCCATCCGCGCTGCTGCACAACATCAAGCACAACAAGGTGCTGCACGAACGCGTGGTGATCCTGACCGTGGCGATTCAGGACGTGCCATATGTTGATCCGGCAGAGCGCGGCGCAACAATCGATCTTGGGCAGGGCTTCTACCGTTTGACGTTGCGGTTCGGGTTCCTTGAGGAAACCGATATTCCCTTGGCGCTCAAGCAGGTTGATCTGTGTGGCGGGCCGTTTGAAATGATGAAGACCAGCTTCTTCCTCAGCCGCCAAACCCTGATCGCTTCGGCCAAGCCGGGCATGGCGATCTGGCGCGAAAAGCTGTTCGCGTGGATGCTGCGCAATGCCGCCAGTGCAATGGAGTTCTTCCGTTTGCCAACCAACCGCGTGGTCGAACTGGGCAGTCAGGTCGAAATCTGAACTCAGGCAGGCTGGCGGCGTTTGCGGCTGGCCAACCAGGGTTCGATCCGGCGGATCGCCTCTTCGACCAGCGGGGTTGAAACGGCGAAGCTGAACCGCACGAAATGGTGGCCGTTCACCGGATCGAAATCGATCCCCGGGGCAGTGGCAACACCGGTGTCTTCGAGCAGATCTTTGCAGAATTCGAGGCTGTTGTCGGTAAAGTCGGACACGTCGGCATAAATGTAGAACGCGCCATCGGGCGGGGCGATCCGGCCAAGGCCCATGCGCGGTAGCGCCGCCAGCAGCAGCGCGCGATTGGCTGCGTAAGTGGCGATGTTGCGTTCCAGTTCATCGCTGCAATCCATCGCAACCAGCCCAGCGTGCTGGCTCAGCGAAGGCGGTGTCAGGAACAGGTTGCCCATCCGGGCGCGGGCGGCATCGATCCCGGCCGGTGGCACGATCAGCCAGCCCAGCCGCCATCCCGCCATGCTGAAATACTTGGAGAAGCTGTTGACGATCAGCGCATCTGGATCAACTTCCAGCATCGATGGCGTGGGCAGATCATAGCTGATCCCGTGGTAGATTTCGTCCGAGATTACGGTGATCCCGCGATCCCGGCAGACTGTGGCGATCGCCGCCAGTTCAGCGTGCGGGATCACGGTGCCGGTGGGATTGGCCGGGCTGGCAATGATCACGCCATCGGGCGCGGGATCAAGCGCGGCCAGCGCGGCTGCGGTAAGCTGAAAGCGCCCCGCTTCGCCGCAGGGGATTTCGATCGGTTCAAGGTACAGCGCCTTAAGCGTATTGCGATAGGCCACATAGCCGGGCCGGGCGATAGCCACGCGCGCACCCGGCGCGAACTGCATCGATAGGGCCAGCACCAGCGCCGGCGATGCCCCGCAGGTCAGGATGACTTGCGCCGGGGTGATCTCTACCCCGTACCAGTCGGCATAGTGGCGGCAGATCCGCTGCTTAAGGTCGGGGCTTTCCCAATAGCCCATCGGATCGCTGTCGAGCACGGTATGCGTGCGGGCGATGGCCGGGGCCGGCGCGCCCGTCGAAGGCTGGCCGAATTCCATGTGGATCACGCTGCGCCCGGCCGCTTTCAAGCGGTGGGCGAGGCCGGAAATCGCGATGGCGTAAAACGGATCGATCTGGGCAGTCATCGCGCTGGATTACGCGGGCGGCGGGCAAAAGAAAAGCGCGGCGCTCTTGCGTAAGAGCGCCGCGCCGATCCTGGTAAACCCGTGTGGGCTTACATGTTGATGTTGGCGTTCGCCATGCAATAGAGCATCGGCAGCGACAGCAGCAGGTTGGTGCGGCTGGCGTAGAGCGCGCGCGGCGCCGCAGCGGCCTTTTCTTCTGCCGTTGCTTCAACGATGCCGAGGATCTTCTTCTGGGCGGGCCAGATGATGAACCACACGTTGAATGCCATCACCAGCGCCAGCCACATGCCAAGGCCGATCATGTTTTCGGCGCGCGTGGCACCGGCAAAGGTCATGGCGCGATGGGCGTAACCAGCGTTCCAGGCGATTACGAGGCCGGTGACCACGGTCAGCAGCGCCGCGTAACGGAAGAAGAAGAACACCTTGGGGGCGATGTGCCCGGTGATCGCACCCTTCTGTTCGGCCGGGATCGACGGCATGGTCGGAACCTGCACGAAGTTCAGGTAATAGAGCAGGCCGATCCAGAGAATCCCGAAGAACACGTGCGCCCAGTGGAACACGTTGTTGATATCGATCGGTGCGATTTCCGCGTAGCACAGCATGACGCCGATTGCCGCGGCGAGGCCCACGGCCAGCACCAGATTCAGGTTACCGAAGAATTTAGCCATTGCTTCCCCCTAACTCGAAGCGTTGTTCTTTTAATTCAGTCTGGATCCACGTGCAGTTTGGTCGCAGGCGGATCGCGGTTGCAGTATTGCGCGCAAATCGGTGCTTGTCACACCTTTTTGCGAACGCTTGTCATTCGTGCGGTGGATCGCTCAGCACATCGGCTTCGGCGTTTTGGGCAAGGCCGTGTCGCAGCAGCATCGGAATGTGGGCAAAAGTGAACAGGAAGGTCAGCGGCATGAACAGCCACAGCTTGGCGGCGATCCAATCACCAAACGTCAACTGGTGGCGCAGCACTTCGTTCAATCCGGCCAGAAAGAAGAAGAAGACGCCCCAATTGCGCGATAGCTTCATCCAGCCGGTTTCGCTTAATCCTTCGAAGGCCGCTTCCAGCAGGTATTTCAACACCGATTGGCCACGCGCCACGCCCAGCAGCAACGCGGTGCCGAACAGCAAGTAGATCACGGTCGGCTTGATCTGGATCCAGTTCTTGTCCTGAAAGAACACGGTCAGCCCGCCGAACACCACGATTAGACCAGTTGAGAGCCACAGCATCGGGGAAATCTTGCCCAGCTTCCACCGCGATACGGCCAGTGCGATCACCGCGGCCATCATAAACGCCACGGTGCCGCGCATCACGGCGAACACTTCACCAACGGCGTTGCTTTGCCCGGCCGGGCTGTAATGTTTGTAAATCGCGAAAAACACCGCCACCGGGCCATAATCGACGATCAGGTTGAGGACGCCCGAACCGGGCTTTTTCGGGGCTGGCTGCTTTTGGTCTGGCTGGGGGGCGGGGGGCTGGGCCATCACGCCACTCCGGCAATTACGCGGGCGACCAGATCGGGATCGAACGGCCGCAAGTCATCGATCTTTTCACCCACGCCAATCGCGTGGATTGGTAAACCGAATTGTTCGGCGGCAGCAACCAGCACCCCGCCGCGCGCGGTGCCATCAAGCTTGGTCATGATCAAACCGGTTACCCCGGCCACTTCCTTGAAGGTTTCGATCTGCTGCAGCGCATTTTGCCCGTTGGTGGCATCAAGCACCAGCACGACATCGTGCGGGGCTTCGGGATTGAGCCGGCCCAGCACGCGATGGATCTTGGCCAGTTCGTCCATCAGTTCGTGCTTGTTCTGCAACCGCCCTGCGGTATCGACGATCAAGGCATCGATACCCTGATCGGTTGCCGCTTTCACGGCATCGAACACCACGCTGGCGGGATCGCCACCTTCCGGCCCTTTGATGATCGGCACGCCCAATCGTTCGGCCCACACGCCCAATTGCCCGATCGCGGCGGCGCGGAAGGTATCCCCTGCCGCCAGCATCACGCCGTAATCCTGTTCTTGGAACAGGTGCGCCAGCTTGGCGATGGTGGTGGTTTTGCCCGATCCGTTGACGCCGATCACCAGCACCACTTGCGGGCGTGGGAAGGCCACGATTTCAAGCGGCTTGGCCACCGGGCGCAGGATTGCGGCGATTTCTTCGGCCACGGCGTGGCGGATCGCGGTTTCATCGACCCCGCGTTCGAACCGTTCATCGGCCAATCGCTCGCGAATCCGGCGCGCGGCGCGCGGGCCAAGATCGGACAGGATCAGCGCATCCTCGATATCGTCGAGCTGCGCATCGTCGAGCCGGGCCTTGGTCACCACCGCGGCAAGGTTTTCGGTCAGCCGTTCGGACGTTTTGCGAAAACCGCCAAACAGGCGATCGGTCCAACTCGTTTCGCTGCTCATACCAGCAGGCCTTCGATGATCTGGGTAGGGGTTACGGTCACGATCGTTCCGGCAATGGTTTCGGGTGCCAAGCGCACCCGCGCGAAATTGGGCGCATGGCCGGTTCCATCGCGTTCGGCAAGCACTGCGTGCGGTTGACTCAGTTGCCGGGTCAGCCAGACCGCACGGCGGGCGGCCACGGCAGCGCGCAATTCCGCCGCGCGCTGGCGGATCGTGACGCCGGCAACTTGCGGCATCCGGGCTGCCGGGGTGCCGGCCCACACGGAATATGGGAACACGTGGCCATGAACGATTTCGAGTTCGGCGATGATCGAACGATTGGCGGCGTGCGCGGCGTCATCTTCGGTTGGGAAGCCGGCAATCAGATCGGCCCCGATCGCGATTTCCGGGCGCCGAGCCTTGAGCCGCTGAACCAACGCCACGGCATCATTGCGGGAATGGCGGCGTTTCATCCGCTTGAGGATCAGATCGTCCCCATGCTGCAGCGAAAGGTGAACGTGCGGCATAATCCGCGCTTCGCCTGCGATCAGATCCTCCAAGCGGGGATCAATCTCGATCCCGTCGAGCGAGGACAGCCGCAGCCGGGGCAGGGTGGGAAAGGTTGTGAGGATCGCTTCGACGAGTGCGCCAAGGGCAGGGCGTTCGGCAAGGTCATGTCCCCAACTGGTCAGGTCCACCCCGGTCAACACCACTTCGCGCGCGCCGTGGGTAAGGTGATCTTCGACCGTTTTCAGCACTGCGGCGATGCTTAACGATCGGCTAGGGCCGCGCCCTTGCGGGATGACGCAGAACGTGCAGGCGTGATCGCAGCCATTCTGCACCGCGATGAAGGCACGGGTGTGGCCGCGTTGATCGGCAGTGATCGCGGGCGCGACGTTCCATGCCCGCGGATCCAGCTTGGCGGTATTGGCAATCAGGCCGTCGACTTCGGGCATCGCGGCCAGGGCCGCGCGCTCAACTTCTGCGGCGCACCCGGTCACCAGCAGGCGGGCATCGGGCCGGGCTTTGCGGGCGCGGCGGATCGCCTGACGGGTCTGGCGGACGGCTTCGGCCGTTACGGCGCAGGAATTGACCACCACCAGCGCGGCTTCGTCTGCCAGCATCTGGCGCAAGGTTTCACTTTCGGAGAGATTGAGCCGGCATCCCAGCGAAATCACTTCCACGCTCACCCGGCGGCTCCATAATCGGCGGGATCGAACGTGCCGCGAAACGATTCGCTGGCCGGCCCGGTCATCCGGATCCGGCCTTGCTCGGTCCATTCGATCCGCAGTGTTCCGCCCGGCAAAGTCACCGCCACACGGCGGTCAACCAGCCCGCGCCGCATCGCGCCGATCGCGGTGGCGCAGGCTCCGGTGCCGCAGGCCAGCGTCAACCCGGCACCGCGTTCCCACACCCGCAGGCGGATCTGCCCACGATCAACCACCGTTGCCACGTTGACGTTGATGCGTTCCGGAAACAGCGGATCGCATTCGATTTCCGGGCCGAGCCGGCCAAGGTCGACCGCATCGCAATCGGGGACGAAGAAAATGACGTGCGGGTTGCCGACATTGACCGCAATGGGCGCGTCCAATTGTTCCCACGCCACGGGCAAGGTGTGGGTATCCATCGCATAGGCAAGGGGGATCTGGTCCCATGCGAACCGCGGTTCGCCCATATCCACGGTGATGCCATCGGTGGCGGGATCGGCACACAGCAAGCCGCCCAGCGTTTCGATCCGGGCAGGCTGGCCATGCAGCAACCCGACCGCGCGGGTGGCATTGCCGCAGGCTTCGACTTCGCCGCCATCGGGATTGAAGATCCGCATCCGGAAATCGGCAAGGGTGCTGGGTTCCAGCAGTACCAACTGGTCACACCCGATCCCGGTATGGCGATCAGCCAGCCCGCGGGCCAGTGCAGCATCAACAGACACGCCAAGCCCTTCGCGCGCATCCAGCACGACGAAATCGTTGCCCAACCCGTGCATCTTGATGAAAGGAACCCGCATCCCCGCGCTCTAGGCCGGGTGCTGGCTGTCGTCCAGTGTGCTTGGCGGTGGTTGCAGGGCTTCAGGACAGCAGAAGGTCAGGGGCAACTGGCGCGGGTCGCCGGGGGGGAGCCATCGTTTGGCCGCGATTCCGGTTCGACCACCAGATCCAGCGCCGCCAGTTCGCGGTTCATATCGTGCGCCGATACTGGGTGACCGAAGTAATAGCCTTGGGCGTTGAAGGTGCCAAACTGTTGCAGTTCTTCCAGCACTTCGACCGATTCCACCCCTTCAGCAGTGATCGGCAGGCCCAACCCTTCGCTCATCGTCTTGATCGAGCGCACGATCGTGGCGCAATCGGGATTGCCGGGCAGTTGCGTAACAAAGCTGCGGTCGATCTTGATCCGGTCGAACGGCAGCGAATGAAGCTGGGAGAGCGATGAGTAACCGGTCCCAAAATCATCTAGTGTGATCCGGATGCCCTGATTCTTCAGGCTGGTGATCATCGAACGGACCAGCGCGATATTATCGTGAAGGCAATTTTCGGTCACTTCGATGTCCAGCCGGTTAGGCGGGAAATTGGCTTCGACCAGCAGTTTGAGGATCCGCTGGGCAAACCACGGATCGCGCATCTGCAATGGCGAGATATTGACCGACAGCGTCAGCCCCGGATCCCAATTGCGCGCATCGTTCAGCGCCTGCCGGATCACGCATTCGGATAAATCGGCGATCAGGCCGATTTCTTCGGCCACGGGGATGAACACATCCGGGCTAACCACGCCCAAGGTGGGCGAATGCCACCGCGCCAGCATTTCCAGCCCGACAATCTTGCCGGTGGCGAGGTCAACCTGCTTTTCATAGTAAGGGATGAATTCGCCAGCAGCGATCCCGCGGCGGATCCCGCGCTCCAGTTCGCTGCGATACAGAAGTTCAGATTCTATGGAAGGTTCAAACCAGAAGTAGCGGTTTTTACCTTTATTTTTGGAATGGTACATGGCGATATCCGCCATGTGCAACAAGGCCTGTGCATCAAGCGGGCGGTCATGCTCATTGTTGCACGTCACGCCGACCGAGATCGTGGTTTCAAGGGTTAATCCGCCGTGATCGACCGGCATCGCCGCGGCTTCGATGACGCGCATCACCAGTTCGTCGACAGTGCGTTTGCGGTCGGGTTCAAATGGCACGATGCACGCAAATTCATCGCCGCCAAGCCGGCCCAGCAGGGCATCCGGGGGCAATTGCGCGCGGATGCGGACCGCGATCTGGCGCAGCAGCGTGTCCCCGGCCAGGTGCCCGTGCAGATCATTGATCTGTTTGAAGCAATCGATGTCGAGCATGATAAATGCCACGGCCTTGCCGCGCAGGGTGGCCGTGCCGATCAGCGTGTCAGTTTGCGGACCGATGCTGCGGCGGTTGAGACACCCGGTCAGTGGATCGCGTTCTGCCAGATCACGGGCCTTGCCTTCGGCTTTGCGGCGTTCCTGAATTTCGCAGGCCAGTTCATGGTAACGCCGCCAGCCAAAGATAACGAGCGCGATGTTGAGCAATAGCGCAACGCTGAGCGCGCGGTCTGGCCCATTGCCTTGTCCCATCATCGACCGGACGATGTCACCCAGCACGGTACCACCGGTCCTGACAAACAGGATTAGGGCGGCGCA
Source organism: Pseudomonadota bacterium (assembly GCA_039795595.1). GTDB lineage: Bacteria > Pseudomonadota > Alphaproteobacteria > Sphingomonadales > Sphingomonadaceae > Novosphingobium. The sequence continues at coordinate 9,685 of JBDKLL010000172.1, read as the reverse complement.
GACGATGCCCAGCGCCACCATGTCGCGCCGGGCCTGCCCTAGACGTGTCCCATTCAGCCCAGCCTCATTCAGCCCGGGGCCGCGGGTCTTATGGTGATCAATTGCTATCTTACGCTTCATTTCCGACCGGACCCTTGTGCCAGAACGGCCCGGGGATGGCAGTCAGACCTGAATTTTCAGTTAAATGCCCGTGGCTTGTCGCCGTGAAAGGGTGGATTATTTACTTTTTCAGGCCGATTTCCCGCAAACGTTGCTGCAGGAAATCATCGGCCGTGATCGAAACGGGATAACGGTCGGGATTTTCCGGCGTGATGCACTGTGGCAGCGTCACAAACGGGAAGTCGCTGCGCAGATGCAGGAAGAACGGCATCGAATAGCGGCTGAACCGGGCGCGTTCGGGGTTGGGGTTGCGGACCCGGTGAATGGTTGATGGCAGCACCTGATTGGTCAGTCGTTCCAGCATATCGCCAACGTTGATCACCATTGCCCCTTCTGGCGGCGATGCGCTGATCCAGGTGCCTTCCTTGGTCAGCAGTTCCAGCCCGGCTTCTTCTGCGCCCAAGAGCAGCGTAATCAGGTTGATATCGCCATGCGCGCCGGCACGGATGGCTTCGCCGGTGATGTTTTCAAGTGGCGGATAGTGCAGCAGGCGCATCACCGAATTGCCATCTTCGATCCCGGCGTCGAACCAGTGTTCATCCAGCCCGAGATAGGTGGCGATGCGCGAAAGGATCGTCGCCCCGGTGGCGTCGAATTGGCGATAGAGTTCGCTGAACACGGCTTCAAACCCGGCCGGGCGATCGGGCCAGACATTGGGCGGCATCGATGCGGCCAGTGGGCTGCCATCGGGCAGATCGCGGCCGATGTGCCAGAATTCCTTAAGGTCGTGCGCCTTGGCATCTTTCGCGATTTCGACGCCGAATGGGGTATAACCGCGCGCGCCGGCGATCGCCGGATTGTGGTAACGCCGCTTTTCCGCGTCGGGCAGGGCAAAGAACTGTTCCGACAATTGCCACGCCTGATCGATCAGCCCGCGATCGATGTCGAAGTCTTTGACCATCGCAAAGCCGAAGGTCTTGAAGCTATCGCCGATCGCTTGCGCAAAGCTGGCAGCATCATCGGCCAGTGAAAGAACGGGGAGAGTGGTAAGCGGCATATTGAGCGTGTCCGAATTTTAAGCGTATGGCGCGCCCATAGACGGTTTCTCGGATAGTGGCATGAGCAAAATCAAATCGTATTGGCTGATGAAGTCGGAACCCGATGTTTACAGCTGGGATGACCTTGTTGCCGAAGGCGAAGGGACTTGGGACGGGGTGCGGAATTATACCGCCCGTAACAATATGCGCGCGATGAAAGTGGGTGATGAAGTATTCTTCTATCACTCGAATATTGGCGTTGAAGTAGTTGGTATCGCAAAGATTTCTGAAGAAAATCTACCTGACCCAAGCGATGATACCGGGCGCTGGTCGGCGGTGCGGCTGAAACCGGTGCGCAAGCTGAAACGCAGCGTGACGCTGAAAGAGATCAAGGCCGATCCGGCACTGGCGCAAATGGAACTGCTTACCAAGTTCCGGCTTTCGGTTTCGGCGGTTACAGCCGATGAATGGCATCACATTATCGGGTTGTCGGAAGCCTGATTATCGGCCGGTTCTGGCGCGTAGCCCGGAAACCGTGGCTCCGCCGGCGCTAAGCTGTTCGACATCGATGATCAGGTGCAGCAGCCGGATTCCCTTGCGATCCCGGGCTTCGGCCAACGCGGCTGAAAACTGGGCCGTTGTTTCCACGCGCTGCGCCCAGCCGCCATAGGCCCGGGCCAATGCCGCAAAATCGGGATTGGTCAGGCTGGTGCCGGAAACCCGCGCGGGAAATTCGCGTTCTTGATGCATCCGGATCGTGCCGTAGGCGCCGTTATCGACCAGCACGACCAGCAAATCGCAGCCATATTGCGCGGCGGTGGCCAATTCTTGCCCGTTCATCAGAAAATCGCCGTCCCCGGCCAGCGCAACAACGCACCGTTCGGGATGACGCAAGGCGGCGGCCACGGCCGCGGGAACGCCATAACCCATTGCGCCCGCGGTGGGGGCGAGCTGGCTTGGGAAGCCGTTGTAATGCCAGTAGCGGTGCCACCAGCCGGAAAAGTTGCCCGCGCCGTTGCAGATGATCGAATCGTCCGGCAGCAGATCGCGCATCGCAGCAACGCAGGCCGCCATGTCGAGCGGGTAGGGGGCGGGCACCGGGGTGCTCCAGTCACGCCATTCGCGGTGTGCCGCGGCACCGGCAGCGAAAGGGGTGATGTCATCGTCCCACAGCGCGGCTGTTTCAGCGAAGTCTGCAACATCGGCACAAATGGCCAGATCGGCGCGATAGACCCGGCCCAGTTCCGCGGGATCGGGATGAACATGGATCAGCATTTGCCCGGGGTGATCGGGGGTAATCAGGGTGTAGCCATCGGTGGTTGCTTCGCCCAGCCGCGCCCCCACGGCCAGAATGAGGTCGGCATTGCGGATCCGCTCGACCAGCTTGGGATTGGGGCCGTAACCCAAGTTTCCGGCCCAGACCAGGCTTGAATTGGGGATGGCATCCTGCCGCCGGAATGCGCCGGCAACCGGCAGGCCGATCCGTTCGGCAAAGGCGGTAAAGTGTTCGCGTGCCTTGGCGTGCCAGCCAGCCCCGCCCACGATCGCGATCGGGGCCGCGGCATCGCCGATCAGGCGCAGCATGGTTTCCAGCGCATCGGGGCACACGGCCTGCGCCGGGCGATAGACCGCCGGGCGCGGGATGGGGTCTGCAACTTGCTCCAGCAGCATATCTTCGGGCAGGGCGATCACGACCGGGCCGGGCCGGCCAGAAATTGCCGTGCCCCATGCGCGGGCGACATATTCCGGGATCCGCGCTGGATCGTCGATCCGCAGGACCTGCTTGGCCAGCGGGCCGAACATCTGCCCGAAATCGACCTCCTGAAAACCTTCGCGATCGCGCATCCCGCGATCGACATCGCCGATGAACAGCAGCAGCGGCTGCGAATCCTGCATCGCCACGTGGACCCCGATCGACGCGTTGGTGGCGCCGGGGCCACGGGTGACGAAACAGACGCCGGGCGTTCCGGTCAATGCGGCATCGGCGCAGGCCATGAACGCTGCGCCCCCTTCCTGCCGGCACACCACGGTGTCGATCGCAGGGGTATCGTGCAGGGCGTCCAGTACGGCGAGAAAGCTTTCGCCGGGCACCGTGAACACACGGTCACAGCCTTGGGCGATCAGGCAATCGACAAGCAGGCGCCCGCCGTTCACGGTTGGGGTTGCGGTCATCGGCAAAGTGTAACCGGCGGGCGCTGGCCCCGCAACCGGGTGCGGGCCTTATCCGGTTACGGCGGCCAGTCGCTCGGCGGCGATCAGTTTGGCCGCGATCCATGCTGAAACAACGCACATTGCGGCGCTGAGCAGCAATTGTTCGACAATCGGCACCCCAGCCAGCGACAGGGCGCTGGCCATCAGCGATCCCACCACCATCGCCAGCGAATTGACGATGTTGTTGGCCGCGATCGTGCGCGATGTTTGCGCCTTGTCCACAAACGTGGTGAGAAAGGCATAGAGCGGCACCACAAACATCCCGCCGGCGGTCGAAATGCCCAGCAGGCAAAGCAGCAGCCAAATGGCTTCGGGACGGGCCATGAAGGCCGCGGTATCCAGCAATTGTCCCGCAGGATCGGGCGACCAGTTCCGGCAGACCCAATAGAACCCGAGCATGAACAGTGCCATCGCCAGCACTGCGCGCGGGCCGTAGCGTGCGGAAACTTCGCCTTTCAGCAGGGCATTCACCGAAACCGAACCCAGCGCGATCCCGACTGAGAAGATCACCAGAAATAGGCTGGCAACTTCCTTGCTGGCCGTCAGCACGTTCTTCGCCAGCGGTCCAAACTGGATGAACAGCACCGCGCCGATCGTCCAGAAAAAGCTGATTGCCATGATCGCCAGAAACACCCGGCGATCGTGCAGGGTTTCGCGGACCAGCGCGTTCGATGCCCGGATAAAGTGCAGGTCCAGCGCGCGCGCCTGTTCGAGCGGCGGGGCAGGGGGAACGTGGCGGCTGGCAGCATAACCCACCACGGCAGTCAGCAACACGCCGCCGGCGGCCCATTCGATCGGGATCCAGCCGGCCAGAATCGTTCCGGCCAGAATCGCGATATAAGTTCCTGCTTCGACCAGCCCGGTTCCGGCCAGAACTTCATCAGGCGGCAGGTGCTGCGGCAGGATCGAATACTTGATCGGGCCGAAAAAGGTGGAATGCACCCCCATCAGGAATAGCGCGGCCAGCATCAGTGGCACCGCCGCCAGATCGACCGCCACGCCTTGCCACGCCATCACCAGCCCCGCTGCGCCCAGCAGCATGATGCCAATTTCGCACAGCTTGATCACGCGGATGATCGCTGCCTTGTCGTGGGTGTCAGCCAATTGCCCGGCGAGCGCGGAAAACAGCACGAACGGCAGGATGAACAGCGCCGATGCAACCGCGCTGAATGTCCCTTCGGCATCTGGCGAATTGTACAGCGTATAGACGACATAAAATGCCATCGCGTTTTTGAAGAGGTTGTCGTTGAACGCCCCCAGCAATTGCGTGACGAACAGCGGCAAGAACCGCCGGCTGTGGATCAGTTTGGTCTGGGTGGTCATGCGTGTGGTTCGGGCGGCCCGTTGTTTGCGGCGGACCCTAGCGGGTGTTGAGGGCGCGACAAGCCCCAAATGCGGATTTGCACGCACCCCCTTTTGTCCGGGCCATTGCGCGGCTATGCCGGCTGTCATGTTGACGTTGCCCAACCTGTTGACCTTGTCGCGGATCTTTGCCGTGCCGTTGCTGGCCGGCTTCCTGTGGTGGCCACATTGGCAGGCCGGTTATGGGATCGCGTTTGCGCTCTATTGCCTGATGGGGATCACCGATTATTTCGATGGATATCTGGCCCGGGCGCAAGGCGCGGTCAGCAAGCTGGGGCAGTTCCTCGATCCGATTGCTGACAAGATCATGGTGGCCGCAGTGCTGCTGGTGCTGGCGGCGCAAGGCGTGCTGACCGGCCCTTACGTGGGCGATATGCACGTGATTGCCGGGTTGGTGATCCTGATCCGCGAGATCGCTGTTTCGGGCCTGCGCGAATTTCTGGGGCCGCTTAAGGTTTCGGTTCCGGTCAGTCGGCTGGCCAAATGGAAAACCACTTTCCAGATGGTTTCGCTGGGCGCGCTGATTTTAGGCCGGGCCACCCCGTGGTGGAACCTGACGCTGGGCGAAGTGACCGTGAATTTCCCGCATACCGTGGGGCTTTCCACGTTGTGGGCCGCGGCGGTGCTGACGGTCATTACCGGCTGGGATTACTTGCGGGTTGGCCTGAAGCACATGGATTAAGCGGGGCCAGTTCTACTGGCTGCTCACGCTTACCCAGCCCGCAGTTCTTCGGCCAAGAGGCGGAATTCTTCGGATCGCGGCGAATTCTTGCGCCAGACCAGCGCGATTTCGCGGTTGGCAGTGGCACTAACCAAGGGGCGGGCCACCACGTTGGTGCCGTTCAGGATCCCGGCGTCCAGCGCCATTTCGGGTAGCATCGTCAGCCCCAGGCCATTGTCGACCATCTGGACGAGCGTGTGCAGGCTGGTGCCAATCATCGTGGCGGAGGCGCGCAGTTCAGGCCGATTGCAGGCGGCCAGCGCGTGTTCTTTCAGGCAGTGCCCGTCTTCCAGCAGCAGCAGGCGGTGTTCGTCGATCAGATCGGGCGAAACTTCCTGCGGCGGATCGCGCGGGTCGTCTTTGGGAAAGGCCACGAACAGGGCATCCAGTTCGATCGTTTCCTGTTCCACTTCGCCTGTCGGGTAAGGCAGTGCCAGCAGCACGCAATCGCTGCGGCCGTGGTGCAGCGATTCGATCGCCGCGGCGCTGGTTTCCTCGCGCAAGTAAAGCTTCAGTTGCGGGCGTTCGCGGCGCAGGCGTGGCAACATCCGCGGCAGCAGGAACGGCGCGATCGTGGGGATCACGCTCATCCTGATTTCGCCTGATAGGGGCTGTCCGGCGCTGTGCACCATATCGGCTAATTCTTCGGCTTCGCGCAGCAGGCGGTGGGCCTTGGCCACCACCGCGTTGCCCAGCGGCGTAAACCGCACCGCGCGCTTGGTCCGTTCGACCAGCACCACCCCCAGCAGCGTTTCCAGATCGCGCAGCCCGGCTGACAGGGTTGATTGCGAAATGAAGCAGGCATCGGCCGCGCGGCCGAAATGCCCATGCTCGTGCAGCGCAATCAGATATTGCAACTGCTTGAGCGTGGGCAGGTAAGTGCTCATGGTGCGGGATCCACCAGATCGGATTCCGGCGGATCGGATTCCGGTTCCTCGTTGGGGGGGGCAGCCGCGTCGGTTTGTTCGGCAACGGCACCGCTTCCGGCGATTTCGTCGATATGCGCCATCTTGAGCCTTCCTTTGACGACGGCAAAGGCCAGCTTTCCTTCCACCAGTTCCAGCGCATCGCGGCCGAACTGTTCAAACCGCCAGCCTTCAAGCAGCGGCAGTTCGCGAATCCCTGCGGCCAGCAGTTCCAGATCTTCGCTGCGGGCCAGCAGACGGGCAGCAACGTCGATTTCGCGGCTGCGGATCTTCAGCAGCAGCTTGAGCAGATCGGCAACCAGCGCGCCTTCCTTGCCGAGCGGTGCACCGCGCGGGGTGCGCGGGGGCAGTTCGGCATCGGTCAGCGGCTGGGCGGCCTCCAGCGTCGCCATCAGTCGCTTGCCGATTTCGTTATCTTTCCACCCGGCGGAAAGCCCGCGCACTTTGGCCAAGTCGGCCTGGGTCTTGGGCGGATGGCTGGCGATATCCGCCAATGTTTCATCGCGGGCAATCCGGCCGCGCGGGATATTCTTGTCCTGCGCTTCGGCTTCGCGCCATGCGGCGAGGCCCTTCAAACGGCCCAGCATGGCCGGATTGCGACCCGCGGCCTTGATCCGTTGCCACGCAGCGCCGGGATCGTTTTTGTAGTTGGCCGGATCGGCCAGCTTTTCCATTTCGATGTTCAGCCATGCGCCGCGCCCGGTCTTGATCAGGCGCTGGAGGATCTTGGGGAAGATCTCTGACAGGTACGTGACGTCGCCAATCGCATATTCGATCTGGCGTTCGGTCAACGGGCGGCGCGACCAGTCGGTAAACCGGGCACCCTTGTCGATCTGCAGACCCAGCCAGCTTTCAACCAGGTTGGAATACCCGATCTGTTCGCTTTGGCTGATCGCCATCATCGCGATCTGGGTATCGAAGATCGGGTGCGGGGTCTTGCCGGTCAGGTTGTAGATGATTTCCACGTCCTGCCCGCCAGCATGGAAGATCTTGAGGACATCTTCGTTATCGACCAGCAGATCCAGCAAGGGCGAAAGATCGATGTCCTTGGCCAGCGGATCGATCGCCGCGGCTTCGTTCGTATCCGCGATCTGGATCAGGCACAATTCAGGCCAATAAGTGTTCTCGCGCATGAATTCGGTGTCGACGCAGACGAAGTCGGCCTTGGCCAGACGTTCACACAGTTCGGTCAGCGCAGCGGTGGTGGTGATGAGGGGATGTATCTTCATGGTTCTTTTCTGTATGGACCCGTGCGAGCCCGCGGCTTGACAAAAGCGCGGCCATCGCCTGTTAGCCACGCTTTCGCCCCTGCAACAAAGTGGGCCGATTGGAAAGAGTTTCGATGCATCTTTATCGTTCGCACACCTGCGGCGCGCTGCGCGCCAGCGATGTAGGCCAGGAAATCCGCCTTTCGGGCTGGGTCCACCGCAAGCGTGACCACGGCGGCGTGCTGTTCGTTGATCTGCGCGATCATTACGGGATGACCCAGATCGTGGCCGATAGCGATAGCCCGGCGCTGGCCGTGCTTGAAGGCTTGCGGGTGGAAAGCGTGGTCACGATCGATGGCGTGGTCAAGGCGCGGGGCGAAGGCACCGTGAACCCCAATCTGGCAACCGGCGAAATCGAAGTGTTCGCCCGCAGTGCCACCGTGCTGTCGCGCGCCGAAGAATTGCCGCTGCCGGTGGCCGGCGAACAGGAATACCCCGAGGATATCCGCCTGCGTTATCGCTTTTTGGACCTGCGGCGCGAAACGCTGCACGCCAATATCGTCAAGCGCACGCAGATCATTTCGGAAACCCGCCGCCGGATGGAAGGGATCGGGTTCACCGAATATTCGACCCCGATCCTCACCGCGTCCAGCCCCGAAGGCGCGCGCGACTTTCTGGTGCCAAGCCGCATCCACGCGGGCAAGTTCTTTGCCCTGCCGCAGGCGCCCCAGCAGTACAAGCAGTTGCTGATGGTGGCGGGCTTTGACCGCTATTTCCAGATTGCGCCGTGCTTCCGCGATGAAGACCCGCGGGCGGATCGTCTGCCCGGCGAATTCTACCAGCTCGATCTGGAAATGAGCTTCGTCACCCAGGAAGAAGTCTGGGAAACGATGGAACCGGTCATGGCCGGGATCTTCGAAACCTTTGCCGATGGCCGCAAGGTGACGCCCGCCGGCAGCTTCCCCCGCATTCCTTATGCGCAGGCGATGCTTGATTATGGTACCGACAAGCCGGATCTGCGCAATCCGCTGATCATCCGCGATGTAACCAGCGAATTCACCACTTCGGGCTTTGGCCTGTTTGAAAAGATCGTGGGCAGCGGCGGCGTGGTGCGGTTGATTCCCGCGCCGAACACCGCCGACAAGAGCCGTAAGTTCTTCGATGACATGAACGAATGGGCGCGCAGCGAAGGCCATGCCGGGCTGGGCTATGTTACCCGCAAGGGCGGCGTGTTTGGCGGGCCGATCGCTAAGAATCACGGCGAAGACAAGATGGCGGCGCTGTTTGATGCGCTGGGTCTTGGTCCCGATGACGGTGCGTTCTTTGCTGCGGGCAAGGCCGAACAGGCCGCCAAGCTGGCCGGTGCGGCGCGCAGCCGCGTGGGCGAACAGCTTGAACTGATCGAACAGGATGCGTTCCGGTTCTGCTGGATCATCGATTTCCCGTTCTACGAATGGAGCGAGGAAGAAAAGAAGCTCGATTTTGCGCACAACCCGTTCTCGATGCCGCAAGGTGGGCTGGAAGCCCTGCAAACGCAGGATCCGCTGACGATCAAGGCCTATCAGTACGACATGGTCTGCAACGGCTATGAACTGGCTTCGGGTTCGATCCGCAACCAGCACCCGGACCTGATGGTCAAGGCGTTCGAATTGGTTGGCTTGTCGAAGCAGGACGTCGAAGACCGGTTCGGCGGGATGTACCGCGCGTTCCAGTATGGCGCGCCGCCGCATGGCGGGATGGCCGCGGGTGTGGACCGCATGGTGATGTTGCTGTGCGGGGTGCAGAACTTGCGCGAAATCACGCTGTTCCCGATGAACCAGCGCGCCGAAGACCTGTTGATGGGCGCGCCTTCGCCGGCTGAAAATCGCCAGTTGCGTGAACTGCACATTCGCGTGGTTGAACCGCAAAAGCCGCAAGCCTGAGCGGGCTTGGGCCGGTGGGGTATGAAACATGGGGAAAACCCGCGCTTCATGCCGCACCGGGCGGGGCAATCGCCGCATTGGACTTGCCAGCGCCAACTGCGTTAAGTAGGGCGCAAAGCTGAACTACCATCCTCCGTATTTGAAGGGGCAATTACATGAGCGACACCGCCGATCGGGTTAAGAAGATCGTTGTCGAACA
>JBDKLL010000171.1:0-5418 GCA_039795595.1 Pseudomonadota bacterium | reverse complement strand
CCGATCGCCACCATGTTGCCGGTCTTGGGATCGATCTTGGGGTGGGCGGTAAAGGTTTCGCCGGTCATCTTGCCGCCGAACTTTTCGAACCCGAAGGTTTCCATCGTCGCCGGGTCCATCAACAGCGACGGGCTGTCTTCCTTCATCGCCCACAGCTTGCCGGCAAAGATGAAGGCGTTGGTGTTGGCGGTAGAGCGGATCTTGCCCTTGACGCTGTCATCATCGGTTAGCGGGTTGCGATAGGCTCCGAACAGCGCCTTTCCGGCCTCATTTTCGAGCTTCCACTTGTCGGTCTTGGCCCAGCGTTGGCGGAAATCGCACTGGCCATCATGGAAGTGGAACCGCGTGACCATGCCATCGCCGTTGAAGGCAATGTCATCACCCAAACGCGGCGGGAATTGCGGATCAGGCTGAACCCGGTAAAAGGCCCCATTCATTTCCCTCGGGATTTCGCCCACATGGGCAAGATCCGCGATGTCGGCCTCGATCCGTGAAGGCGTGTTGAAACCGGTAAAGCTGGGGGTATCGGGAAAATGAGCCATTGCATCCTCGTATTTTCTGCGATTGTATGCATCACTGACAAATAGGCAAGACGTATGCGGGTGAGAGATAGCGATTTGGACGCGGTCACGACGATCGATGGCGATGATGCCGATATCGGCGAAATCAACGAAATCATCGGGTTCCATATCCGTTTGGCGCATGGCGCCTGCTACCGCCATTTTACCGAGACGTTCGCCGAACTGGAACTGACCCAGAAACAGGTGTCGGTGATGTGGCTGGTGGCCGATCATCCAGGGATTTCGCAGATCGATCTGGGGCAGCACTTGCGGATGGACCGCGCCACCACGATGACCATCATCAACCGGTTGCAGGCCCGCCACTATCTGCGCCGCGAAAAATCGCCGACCGACGGACGCAAGCAGGCGCTGTTTCTGACGGCGCAAGGCGAACAGGCGCTGGCCGATGCCAAACGCGCCGTGCGCGAACACGAAAACTGGGTCAAAAGCCGCTTCACCGATGCGGAAGTAAAAACCTTGATGGAATTGCTGGCGCGCATCCACGAATAATCGGGCGCGCCACGGGGAGAGAACAAGATTATGGCCAAGGACCTCCAGCAGGTGATCGATGACGAACGCATGAGCGTGCGCCAGTGGATCGCAGTGTTGATCACGATCGGGCTGAACGCCCTTGATGGCTTCGATGTGCTGTCCAGTGCGTTCGCCGGGCCGGGGATCAAGCAGGAATGGCACCTTGCCCCTGATGGGCTGGGGGCGGTCCTGTCGATGGAACTGCTGGGCATGGGCGTGGGTTCGCTGCTGCTGGGCGGCGCGGCCGACAAGTTCGGCCGCCGGCCGACGATCCTTGGCTGTCTGGTGCTGATGGGCTTTGGGATGTTGATGGCCACCACCGCTCATTCGCCGCAGACCCTGTCGATCTGGCGGGTGCTGACCGGGCTGGGCATCGGCGGGATGCTGGCGGCGACCAATGCCGTGGTGTTTGAACTTTCCAACCGCAAGAGCCGCAGCTTTGCTCAGGCGCTGATGGTGATCGGTTATCCGCTGGGTGCCTTCATCGGCGGGTTGATCGCGGCAGCCCTGCTCAAAACCCATGACTGGCGCTCGGTCTTCATGTTCGGCGGCACGGTCACCGCGGTGTTCATCCCGCTGGTGCTGCTGTTCGTGCCAGAAACCCCGGCGTTCCTGGGCCAAGCCCGGCCGGACGGGGCACTTGGCAAGATCAACCGGATCCTTGCCCGCTTTGGCCACTCCTCGATCGAACAACTCCCGCCCGTGCAGGAACACGCCCGCGGGTCCGGGCTGGCCGAAATCTTCAAGCCGGCCTATCTGCGCGCTACGCTGGTGCTATCGCTGGGTTATGCTGCCCATGCGCTGACGTTCTACTACGTGCTCAAGATGACCCCGGCGATCCTGTCGGACCCGGCGTTTGCCGGGATGCACTTCACCAAGCCCGAAGGCGCCAGCGTGCTGGCCTATGCCAATCTGGGCGGAGCCTTGGGCGGGGCCACGTTTGGCTGGTTCATGCACAAGTTCGGGACCAAGCCAGCAACGCTGGTGGCACTGATCGCCAGTTCGCTGACGATCGTCTATTTCGGCATGGGGCAAACCACGCTGTCGGGCTGGATCATGACCGTGATCATCTCGCAGTTTGCCAGCAATGCCGCGATTGTCGGGTTCTATTCGGCGTTCGCGTCGAGCTACCCCACGCACGCCAAGGCCACCGGCACCGGCTTTGCGCTCAGCGTCGGGCGCGGCGGGGCGGCGCTTTCGCCCTATCTGGCGGGCGTGTTATTCAGCAACCAACTGGGGTTGATGCACGTTTCGCTGGTGATGGCCACCGGATCGCTGATCGCGTTCGCGCTGATGCTGTTCCTGCCATCGAGCCGCCACGCCAGTTGATCACGCGCTTGACGGCACCCGGCCAGCGGTTACGCGTAGCGAATCGCAACCGATAAAAGGAGAGGCCCCATGTATTCCCACATGATGGTCGGCAGTAACGACATCGCCCGTTCGAAAAAGTTCTATGATGCCACCTTCACCGCGATCGGGGGCAACCCCGGGATCGTCGATGATCGCGGCCGCCTGATCTACATGCACAATGGCGGGATGTTTCTGGTCACCCCGCCGATCGATGGCGCGCCGGCCACCCCCGGCAACGGCATGACCATCGGCTTTGCGATGGACAGCGAAGATCAGGCCAACGCGTGGCACACCGCCGGTGTGGCCGCAGGCGGCAAGGCGATCGAAGACCCGCCGGGCGTGCGCTCCAGCCCGGCAATGACACTGTACCTTGCGTACTTGCGCGATCCGGACGGCAACAAGCTCTGCGCGCTCAAGCGGATGTGAGCACGCCGCTGATCGAGTTTAAGGCAGACGGCACCCATGGCGCGGCCAACCGCGTCTGGGTGCCGGAAGCCCCGGTGGCGCTGGAATTCAACGGCTTGTCTTATGCCGTGATGATGGCCACCCCCACCCAGTTGGAAGATTTCGCCACCGGCTTTGCGCTGAGCGAAGGGCTGGCAAGCCGCGCCGGCGATATCACCGACATCGCCATTGCCGAAGTTCCCACCGGCTGGATCGTGCGGGCGCAACTTGCCGGGCTTGGCATCGACAAGCTGACCCAGCGGGTCCGCGCCCGAGTGGCCGAATCCAGTTGCGGGCTGTGCGGGATCGATAACCTCAACGAAATTGCCCGCGCCCTGCCCCCGGTGGCCGCCCACGCCCGGATCGATCCGGCGGCAATTTTCATCGCCTTGGCTGCACTGCGCCAGCACCAGCCACTGACCCGCAGCTCCGGCGCGGCCCATGCCGCCGCGTGGGCCACCAGCGCCGGCGCGATCGGCTGCGCACGCGAGGATGTGGGCCGCCACAACGCCATGGACAAGCTGATCGGCGCAATGGCCCGCGCAGGCGATCCACTGACGCCGGGGTTTGTGCTGTCGACCGCGCGGTGCAGCTATGAAATCGTCGAAAAGGCGGTACGCGGCGGGGCGACCACGCTGGTCACGGTATCGCTGCCCACGTCACTGGCGGTGGAACGCGCCGGCGCTGCCGGGTTAAGCCTGTGGGTGCTGGCGCGCGATGACAGCGTATTGCTGGCCAACGACGCGTCAGCGTGACAGCAGGAACACCGCGTGTTCGGCGCGCCAATTGGCCGCCGCGGCGCTGATCGTGTGATCGCCGGACAGGAACCACGCCCCTTCCACTGTCAGCCCCTTGGCCGCGACCAGATCGCGGAAATCGCTGATCGTGACATGGTGGATGTTCGGCGTTTCGTACCACGCAATCGGCAACAGCCGGGTCACCGGCATCTTGCCGTGCCACAACAGGCTAAGCCGCACCCGCCAATGCGCAAAGTTGGGAAAGCTGACGAACGCCTTGCGCCCCACCCGCAGCAGTTCATCCAGCACCAGATCGGGGCGCTTGGTGGTTTGCAGCGTCTGGCTGAGGATCGCGTAATCAACCGCGGCATCGGGATAGTATGCCAGATCGGCATCGGCATCGCCCTGAATCACCGATAGCCCGCGCGCCACGCACTGCGCGACGTTGTGCGGATCCAATTCCAGCCCGCGCGCATCGACCCCGCGGCCATCGCGCAGCGCCGCCATCAAACCACCATCACCGCAGCCCACATCCAGCACCCGGCTGCCCGGCGCAACATTCGCGGCAATCACTGCCAGATCGGGGCGCAGCGCGCTCATTGTTTCAGGAACCCATCAATCACCCGGTCCAGCGCGGGGACGTCCAGCAGGAAGCTGTCATGCCCGAACGGAGCGGACAGTTCGACAAAGCTCACCGGCGCGCCCGCGGCATTGAGCGCATGGGCAATGTTGCGGCTTTCGCTGGTCGGGTAGAGCCAGTCGGTATCGAAGCTGACCAGACAGAACCGCGCTGTGCTGGCCGCGAACGCATCGGCCAGCCGCCCGCCGTGTTCTTCGGCCAGATCGAAATAATCCATCGCCCGGGTGATGTAGAGATAGCTGTTGGCATCGAACCGGTCGGTAAAGCTCAGCCCCTGATGGCGCAGATAGCTTTCCACCTGAAAATCAGCGTCGAAACCAAACGTCTTGGCATCGCGGTTCTGAAGCCGGCGACCGAACTTTTCGTGCATCCCTTCTTCGGAAAGATAGGTGATGTGCGCGGCCATGCGAGCCACGGCAAGCCCAGCCTCCGGCCCTTTGCCGTGCGCATGATAATCGCCGCCGCGCCACTGCGGATCGGCCATGATCGCCTGCCGGCCCACTTCGTGAAACGCGATATTCTGCGCCGAATGGCGGGCGGTGGAGGCAATCACCAGCGCCGCACCGGCGCGGTCGGGCCAGTTGGCCGCAAGGCTGAGCGCCTGCATCCCGCCCATCGATCCGCCCACCACCGCGTGCAGCCGGTCAATTCCCAGCGCATCGAGCAGCGCAACATGGCCGCGCACCATATCGCGGATGGTGATCACCGGAAATCGCATGGCATAGGGCTGGCCATCTGGTGCCGGACTGGCCGGGCCAGTGCTGCCCATGCAACTGCCCAGCACATTGGCGCAAATCACGAAGAACCGGTCGGTATCGATCGGCAGACCCGGCCCCACCATCCGCACCCACCAACCGGGCTTGCCGGTGATCGGGTGCGGGCTGGCCACGTGCTGATCGCCCGTTAACGCATGGCAGATCAGGATCGCGTTCGATTTGTCCGCAGCCAGCGTGCCGTATGTTTCATAGGAAAGCTGCACACGATCAAGGCTCTGCCCGCCATCAAGGTGCAGCGGTGCGGCCAGTTCCAGCATGGTGCTGGCGGTCAGGATCGGGGCAGTTGCCATGCTGTGCGGATTGGGGGATGCCAAGCGGGCTGTCAATCGGCGTGAAGACTGCTACATGCGCGGCACGATGAGCAACGCACCAACCCCCAA
>JBDKLL010000170.1:0-14610 GCA_039795595.1 Pseudomonadota bacterium | reverse complement strand
TTGCGATCATTGGTGCGATTGCCGATCTGGTTGATGCGAGCGGATGCGATGCCGCACCATTGCTGCTGGCACAGCATCAGAAATTCGACGAATATGGCGATTTCGCGATCGCGGCGCGCTGCCAGCCAACCGTAGGCGCGGCGTTGCAATACCTGACCCTTAACCAGCATAAACGCGGCAACGGCTATGTCAGCGCCTTAGAAATAGAGGGTGAACTTGCCGTGCTGCGCGTCCGCAGCATGCTGACTGATGTAAGGTTGCAGCGCGTACAGATGAGCTTTGCCCTGGGTCTGGCCATCGTCATCCTGCGATCTCTGGCCGGTGCCGATTGGTCGCCGGATCAGATCGAACTGGCGACTGCTCGCGATGGCTCGGCTAGAGAATGGTCTGCCTTGGCGGGTTGTGTTGTCCTGTTCGATCGGGAGGGATGGAACATCTCGTTTGCGCGTCGTGATTTGAGCCAGCCGATCGACGACCCGGTTCGGGCGGTTCCAACCGGCATCACGATCAAGCCTCACGTCGACATGCAGTTGCGCCAACTCGTTGACCGCGAGATCGTCCGCCAACTCAGCATGGGGCGTGCCAGTCTGGACGGGGTCGCAGCGACCCTTGGCCTCAGTGCGCGCGCCTTGCAACGCCGACTGGAAAAGCTGGGGTCAAGCTATCAGACGCAGTTGGACGCAGTGCGCAGCCAGTGGGCGCAGCAGTACCTGCTTGATCCGCTGCTGCCGATCACGGCGGTAACTCACTTGCTCGGTTTCAGCGATCCGGCCACGTTCTGTCGCAGCTTCGTTCGCTGGCAAGGCATTTCACCACGCGCCTGGCGCAAGGCGAACCTGCCTCACTAGCGTTTTGTCTGAGTGCCTCGATCGAAGCATCGTAATGTGCGGCCGATCTCGGCCCTGTTACCGGTAATGGCGACAGCACTCCGATCGGCAAGGTCCACGAGTTCGCATTGGCCCGCCAGAAACGCTGCAAGGTCCGACCAGGAGAGTTCGACCGTGCTTTCGGCACCCGCCCCATTTGTCACGACAGCCACACTGTTGCGAACATGCAGTCCGACCGTCTGATGCTGGTCAAGCCGAAAGGCGATGTGGTGGTCGATACCGTTGGCGCGGGCCGGATCTAGCAGCACGCGCAGCAAGTTGAGCGCGGCGTGCGGAGTGCCTGCGAGCAGCGCATCGACACGCAGGCGGTGGGTCCGCTGTCTGGACAGATCGGTACAGCCATCGATGTCACGCGCCTTGGTTAGGCACCAGTTGCGAATGTTGGCAGCCGATGTGCGTGCGGCTACATCGCGCAGGACATCGGCCTGCGCTTGGCGGTCGGCGGCGTCGGCACCTGGCCTGGCGGCAAGCCAGCTCCCCAATTCGAGCGCCCAGCGGAGATCGTTGGCGGCTCGTGCCGACCGCAATTGGGCATGGACCGCCGCCGGTCCCCCAAATCCTGAGACTAACCGTCCGGCGCGTTCGGCTGGAGCAAGGGGAAAAAGTTTGGCCGGGTCGCCATCAAACCATCCTCGCGTTCCAGCCGCGATCTGCCTGACGTGATGTTCGGCCACGCCATAGAACTCACTGGTAAGATAATCTTCGTCGCAGCTGGCGGGCAGAACCACGCTTTCAGCCAACTGGTCGGCTGTGAGCCCGCGATTGAGGCCGCGCACGGTCTGGTCCCACAGGAACTGGATGGCATCGCGATAACGAGTGGTACGCTGCGCGATCTCAGCCACGCCCGACAATGGTGGACCATGGGTGCCAATCATGTGCTCGCAGCCCAATTGAAGCAAATGGTCGATCCCGCGCAGCACGATCTGTGGATTGCGGTACTCCTCGCCACGGATCGCAAAGATGTTGAACAGCGTCGGCCAGACTAGGTTTTGCACCGCGACGCGAAGATCGGGAAACCATAGCGTGATCGAATCGTCGGAATCCGATGGTGCGTGGCTAACCTCTACCCGCAATCCTGCGATCTCGGCCGTTTCGCCGCCGCGCCAAGCCACAGATGTGGGAGCATGACCCGGCGTGAATGGCGCGTGAGCGAGGTTGCGAAAAGTCTGGCCCAGGCCGACATCGTGCAGCCCGTCCGGACCATCGTCAGGCAACCGGATTCCAAATTGGTGGATCAGTCCGCTAGCATAGGCTGGGGCAATTTCACCCCCGGTGCGGGCTAAGTTGACGCTGATTCCGTGGTGGCCGTAAACAGGAACTGCCCCGCCGACCTCATCGAAAACGGCCCGGGTTCCCGAGACGTAGTGGAAGTGCGTGTAAATTACCGCCACAATAGGCTTTTGCGTATGGAGACGAAGTTCGACCAGCGCTGCACGCATTTCCTCGACCGATTCGCCGGTGTCGATCACAATCAGGCCGCCGGGACCTTCGACGAAGGTCTGGTTGGACAGGCCATTGCCAACCAGGCACCAGACTCCAGGCCGCACCGCATACAGTTGCCGCTCCAGCCGCGCGCGCTGTTCCACACTGCGTCGGTGGACTCGCTGACCGGACGGGCCGATGACAGTCACGCCGGGATCTGGATCGAAGCTGCGCATGCCCGGTTTAAAGTGCAGGCAGCCGCGCTGCGATTCGTGCCTTGTCAACCCGGCAGCCCAATGCCTCGAAGCTACGCTTGTCGTGCATGTTGAGCAGGTACGGCAAGTAGCCACCCATCGCAGCGCGTTCCTGCCCAGGTTTTGTCACTGCGAACCAGCTGTGCTTGAAGGTCGGATTGACGATGGTGTGGCGATTGATCACCGCAGCGAATTCGGTCGAACCGCCCATCAGCCCGTCGCCATTGCCGATGTCGAGCCACATTACGCCGCAGGCCTCTGTGGCATTTGCGGGGCGGTCTTCGGCGCGCGATAGCACTACATAGAACCGACCCTGCGCGTCGAGGGTCGGGCGCAACTGTTCGTCATAAGCGCAGTCGGCAGTCATCCCCGAAGACGGCGCCCCGGTGGCGCATACCGACATGTAACGCATGTCGGCGCTGGCGTTGTGATTATCACGTTCGCCGTGCCAAGTCGCCGGGGTCTGCGGCATTTTGCCGGTGACGACATAGACCTTGCCAAAATTGCGGCTGATGTAGGCCGAACCGTAACGGGTCGCTTGGTTGCTCCACCATCCGCCCCGCTGTTCGGGCGCGCTTTCGGCAAAGGTTGGAAAGAACAGTGTGCGCAGCACATCTTTGCGGTTGAAGAAGGCGTGGAGCGGAACAACATCCTGGTTGATCGCGCCGATGTTTGCGCTGTCAACCCACGGCAAATGCGACAGTGCCAACCATTGGCGTGGATCGATCGTGCGGGGCAATTGCTTGCCGCGCATCGGGGCGGCGGTGGCAGCGCAGGCGGCTTGATCGGTCAAACTGCGCCCATCGGCCAGGGTCACTTCCAGCGTCGGTAGACCGACCCCGCCAAGGTAGTCCTTGCTGAAGTCGGGTACATAGTTACGCATCCAAAGATAGGCTTGCTGGCCCGGTGCGACATTGGTGTAGAGTGTGTTTGGCGCACGCTTCGCCGGCACAGCGCCGTTCACTACATGCACGGTGTAGCGCCGCTGCGCCGCATCGCGCGGCACGCCGTCGCGGAACGGATTGACAGACCCGGCATCGGGTTCGATCTGCACGTCGCTTAACGCGTCCTGCGGCTCGCCTTTGTCATTGTAGGTGTTGAGGTTCCAATGCCGCATGTGCGCAAATTCGCCGCGCAGCGTCATTGTTGCGCCCTGGGGAAGGATGAAGGCGGTCGGGATATATGTGGTGGCGGTATCCGGCAGCTGGTTTTCCAGCGCGAACGAGGCGCCGTCGTTTGTGTAAACGCCGGAACGCGCGCGCGGTCCTGGCCAGAAGCATGACCGGATCGCCAGGTCGCTGCGGGCATTGGCAGCGGTGTGGATATCCATCGGCTTTTCCGGCGGCATTGGTGGCAGGATCCGAGGGTCGCCCAGCGAGTCCACCCGGAAGCCAGTGGCGGACGGGGCGGAACTGCCATCCGCTGCCCCGCCGGGGAGAGTAAACGCGGCAAAGGTCGGGCGGACGATTCCATCGTCCCGGCCAAGCCCCTCGTACCAGTGCGAAGCCCAGGCTCCGGCAGCGACCAGCACGGCTAGAGTGATGGCGGTTTTCTTGAGCATGCCCATTTCCTTACTTGGCCGGATCGTACCAGACCGGTGAGCTATAGGCCCGTTCCTGGTCCTTCAGCCGCGCACCGGCAGGCGGAGTAACCTTAAAGCGCACCGCATCGTAGGCGGTCCAGCGCGGAGTCGGGATTTCCAACACGCGAACGTAGTAGAACGCCCGCTGCCCGGCCTTAAATTCGGGATCGCGCCATACGGTGTGGAGTTCGGGTGTGCCGATCGAGTTGCTATAGGTTGCGGTAGTCAGATCGACTGTATCGCCCACCGGCGTAAGGCGACCCTTGACCACGCGGCGACGGGCGGGATCGCTCCAAACGACATCAAAGACCTTTTCCTGCGCATGACCCTTCGCATCGACCCAACCCTTTATCACCTGCACTCTGTCAAGGTTTGCCCCGATCGGATCCTTCACCGCCGCAATCATAAAGCTTGGCGCCCCCTTCCCGGGCCGCATGGTGCCGCCCATTGGTACGCCGCGGGCATAGCCTGCGCTGACCCAGTCACCCCTGAGGTCGCGTGCGGCAAAATCCCAGCCGGCGAATAGCCGTACGGTCATTCGTGTGCCGGTAGTGGCATAAACCTCGCGCCGCTGCATCGCATCGAAGATCGCCTCGCGCGTGTTCGCCGTGGCCCATACCGCCGCCAGCCCGCCTGACTGGTACTGCCAGCCAATCCGGCTTTGCGCGATGCCGGGATTAACCAATGTGTTCATCCGGCTGCCGGACGGTTCGTCACTGCTGAACTTGCCCCAGAAGTTGGCTTCCTCGGTGGTCGAAAGACTGGTGTGCGCATCGGTCGATCCGACCAGCCCCAGGTGAAACGGGTTTTCCCCGGTACGCTGCTGGACCAGCAGTCCGCGCTTCAGCGCCTCGCGCAGGTATTCGCCTGCGAACATCTCTGGTCGCTTGAGCGCGGAGAGAGGCGCATTGCCGTTTTCCCACCCTGCATCGCCAAAGTCCGCGAACTCGTCATTGCGCGACAAGTACGGGTGAGATTCGCTGTCTCCCTTGTACTGGGTCACTTCGGCCAATGGCTCATGCTCGGCTCGGCGGCGGGCTTCGACGGCGGTCAGGGGGGCACCACTCGGCCCGGTCAGCATGAAATAGCGGCCGTTCGAAAGGTTACTATTGTGCGCGATAGTCAGCATTTTGCCGCCGGTCGCCTTGGCGTAGGCATCCATGAAATCCCATAGCGGCTCCGGCCCCTGCTTCCCTTCGGAGGATAACGGCAGCACAGTTCGGGCCTTGTCCGCACCATCGCGGAAAATCACATTGCGGTGGAGAGAATCGCCCCGGATTTGTAGCGAATATTCGAACCCGATTAGCGCGGTGAACTTGCCCGGCTCGTTGTATCGTTCGACTGCGTTAAGCTGTCCATCCCATACCCTGCGGGTGGTTTCCTTGAGCTTTTCGGGATTGGCGAGCGCTGAGGGCATGGTGCCGTTCTGGGCAGCGGCAATGAATTCACGGACCATCTTGTAGGCCACATCGGGCGTGCCGTGCATCATGTCGCGCCAGCGGCGCAGGGTCGGGTCGACAATGCTCTCGGCGGAGGTGTTGTATAGATCTGCAGTAACCCCGATCCCGTCGCTGTGATCAGCGATCACCAAGAAATCGAGCGGACGGCCAAGCTGCGCCTTGGCGCCACTCGCGGTGATCACCTCCTCTCCCCGGGCAAAGCGTAGGGCCTCTTCGGGGCCAAGGCGGTTACCGGCGGCAAAGGCATCGAAGCTGTTGGTAGTGTGCAGGTGGGTGTCTCCCCATAGCGGCCGCTGAGGATAGTGGTCGGCTTGAGTAGAGTTCGGGTCAATACTTCGCGACACCGCATTTGCTGGCGTGCCGACAGTTGCCACCTGTACCGCTGCCGTTCCCACCAAAAGGGCAGTTATTACTGCTGCGAGACGATTCATTCAGGATTCCCCGCCCTTGTATTCATTTGTTGTCTACTGCTTGCCATAGCAGACCTAACTTGCCTAACATGTCATGCAGATGACATCTGATCCCATTCTTCAACGCCCTTGGATCGACCGGCTTGATCATGAGGTCCTGCATGCCTTGGAAGGCGCGATGGTGACCAAGCGATACGATCGCGGTGCGTTGCTGTTCAGCCGCGGAGACGTCCCGGAAGGTCTGTATGTGCTGCGCGAGGGCAGTGCGTTGCTCTATCTGTTCGGGACTAATGGACGCCGACTATTGCTCGACATCTTGCGCCCGGGAGATCTGATTGGCGAGACCTTTGCGTTTGATGGACGCCCGGCGACAGTTTCAGTCGAAGCACGCAGCACGCTTGTCACCCAACTGGTCCCCACCCATCGACTGGCCGACTTGTCGGCTCGATTCCCGCAGTTGCAGCTTGCCCTGGCCCGAGGCACGGCGGCGAACTTTCGCGGCGTGCTGACGCTGCTTGAAGAACAGGTTCTTCTGCCACTGCCGATCCGTATTATGCACCGCCTGATCCGACTGAGCCGCCGTTCAGGCGCGCAGAATGTGGAAACCCTATCGCTGACGCAGTCCGAACTGGCCGCAATGGTTGGCGCATCGCGGCAGGCGGTTAATCGGGAGTTGGCTGTGCTCGAACAGCAAGGCGCGATCCGCAGGCACTTTCAGGGCATCGAGTGCCATCAGGAGCGGATCAGTGAATTAATCGCGTCCGTTACTGTTTGATGCCTTCAATCAAGCCTTAGCCACGTACTAGAATTGTATTTTTAGCCATGCGAGAAGATCTTCAGCCATGGCCTGATGAACATGGCAATGGAGCGATTGGTATTAAAGGCTCTTGTGGCAGTTCTCCAACCTGAGTTCTTGGGCGAATTACACTCCCAAAAAGCGCTGTTGGAGACTGAGGGGTGTTCGGCGGCAATTTGCATTGCAGCGCGACTGCGTCTCCAGCTCAATCAGCAACCGGGAAAACTGCAGAGATGAGCCCTTTCGGGCCGAATTATCTTTCGGATTGTATGAAAATGAGTCCCTGTTTGGACTCAATGGTGCGGTCGAGAAGACTCGAACTTCCACGGGCTTTCGCCCACAACGACCTCAACGTTGCGCGTCTACCAATTCCGCCACGACCGCTAAATCATCGGGGCGGTGGCAATTCCGATTGGGATTTGCAGACGCCCCGGGGGGTAGGAGCGCGCCATTAGCAAAGGGGCGGCAGTGCTGCAAGCGCGTTTGGCAGGGAAAATTGCACGCTTGCCGGGTAGTGCCGCCGGGCGTGGCCGCGTGGGCTGATTAGCTGCCCGGTTTCCAGCCGAATTCGGCGCTAACGCCGGTTTGCGGAACTGCGGTCAAGGCTTCGTTGATCGTCACGCTTTCGCCGGGGGCCAGCAGCGGTTTGGGGCTTTGCACTTCGGCAGTATAGACGATCCGGCCGCGGGCATCGCGCAGCACGATCAGAATCGCCGGAACCCGCCGCGGCGTGGGCGATATATTGGTGACCGTGCCATTGGCGTTGAAGAACCACGTGTGATCGGCCAGTTCGTGCCGATCCTGCTGGTTGGCCGGAAAGTCGAGTTTTAGCCCGGGCTGGCTGGCTGCGAACAGGGGGCGGGCAAACGGCATCCAATCGGGCAGGCCGTACCACGCCGCGGCGCCGACCGTGCCGAGTGCTACCACAGCAAAAATTGCGGCGGCGAGCGTCCACATCCGTGCGGGATTACGGCGTCCGCCAAACGGGGGTTCGTGGACGAATTGTGACGGGGCATCGTCGGCCCAGGTGGAATCGCCGATATCGGTTTCGCCGGCATCTGTTTCGCCGATATTGGTTTCGCCGGTATCTATTTCGCTGGCGTCAGTGTTGGCTGCGGGTGGCGGCGCGGCTGGTTCAGCGATTGGTTCTGGGGCCGGATCGGCCGAGGTGGCCATTGCTACGGGCTGGGTTGCCGCCGGTTCTGTGGTTTCAGGCGCAAGCGAGGCCAGTTGCGGGCCGTCCTGAAACCAGCTGCTGCGGCACTTGGCGCAGCGCACGGTGCGCCCGTCTGCACCGATGGCGCTGTCTGGTACGACATAGCGCGTTCCGCAGGCGGGGCAGGCGATAATCATGATCACACCGTTAAACATATTGCGGCATGGCGCGGCAAGCGGCCTGCGATGGAAAGCATGGCTGCAACACCCTTTTTTCCACATGGATTGGCGGCTATAGCCTGCGTTACGGCAATTTTGCCCACCGGACCCGTTTCACCTGATGACCAGCGCCACCGAAGGGGAAATCGTCCAGTTCGATAACGTCGGGTTGCGTTATGGCACCGAACGCGAAGTGTTGAGCGATGTGTCGTTCACGCTCTACCCCGGCAGTTTCTATTTTTTGACCGGGGCCAGCGGCGCGGGCAAGACATCGCTGCTCAAGCTGCTCTATCTGGCCCAGCGGCCATCGCGCGGGGCGATCCGGATGTTCGGTGGCGATGCGATCACGATGCCGCGCGATCGTCTGCCGCTGCTGCGGCGGCGGCTGGGCGTGGTGTTTCAGGATTTCCGGTTGGTGCCGCATCTTTCGGCGTTCGATAACGTGGCGCTGCCGCTGCGGGTGGCCGGCGTGGCCGAACGAGACTTGGCCCGGCCGGTGGCGGATATGCTCGAATGGGTTGGGTTGAGCGATCGGATCAACGCCATTCCGGCCCAGCTTTCTGGGGGCGAACAGCAGCGCGTGGGGATTGCCCGGGCGGTGATCGGCCGGCCCGATATGCTGGTGGCCGACGAGCCGACCGGCAACGTTGATCCGGACATGGCGGTTAAGCTGCTGCGGCTGTTCGAATCCCTCAACCGGCTGGGGACCACCGTGGTGGTGGCAACCCACGATGTGCATCTGCTGAAAAAAGTTCCGGATTCGTTGATCATGCGGCTGGATCAGGGGCGGCTGTCGGATCCGACCGGCGCGTTGCGCTATCCTCCTCGCCGCCCGGTTGCACGGGGGGCATGATGGCGGCGGGCCATACGGCGGGCCAGACGGCGGGATTGGGACGGCGGCGGCGTTCAGCGGCGATGGCTGGCGAAGCTGCCCTGCTGGCGCAAGCCCGGCTGTCGGGGCCAATGCCGTGGGTCGTCGCGATCATGGTCGCGCTGACGGTGATCGCGGCCGCGGCCGGCCTTTCGTTGACCAACACCACGCGGGCGGCGGCTGATGCGCTGGCTGGCGGGGTGACTGTCCAGATCGTCGAGGCCGATCCCGTGGAGCGCGCCCGCCAAGCGGACGCGGTGGCGCGGGCGCTGGCGGCAACGCCCGGCGTTACGCAGGCTTATGTGGTGTCACAAGATGAAGTTGAACGCCTGATCGAGCCATGGCTGGGTGCCCGCAGCGGTGAAGCGGCGGCGATCCCGGTGCCGGCGCTGGTGGATGCCCGGTTGCGCGATGCCGTAACCCCAGAAGTGCTGGGCGGCCTCCGGCGCAGTGTCCGGTTGGTCGCACCGGCTGCGCGGGTCGATGCCCAATCTGGCTGGTTGCAGCCGGTATTCGCCGCGATCGCATCGATGCAATGGCTGGCCGCCGCACTGGTGGCGGTACTGGCGCTGGGCCTGACCGCATCGGTATTGCTGGCGGTCCGCAATGCCTTGGGCGCAAACCGCGCCACGATCGAGATCGTGCACTTGCTGGGCGCGACTGATGCCCAGATCGCCCGGATCTTTCAACGATCAGCCGGATTCGATGCGGCGGTGGGCGGAGCCTTTGGCTTGGCCGCGGGGCTGGCCGCGGTGCTGGTGCTGGGGCATCGGTTTGCCAGCCTTGGTGCCGGTCTGGTTGCCAGTGGAGTGCTTGGCTGGGCCGATTGGGGCGTGCTGGTGATGATCCCGGTGGCGGGCGTGGTGCTGACGATGCTGACCGCGCGGGTGGCGGTGATGCGCACGCTGGTCAGGATGTTGTGACGATGGTGTCGCGGTTTGTTTCCCTGTTGCTGCTGGCGTGGGCGCTGGGCTTTGCCGCTTTCGCCACCATGCTGCCGCAACCGGCCGACGAACAGCAACAGACCGATGCGGTCGTGGTGCTGACGGGCGGGGCCGGGCGGGTTGACCGCGGGATCACGGTGCTGCGCGAAGGCTGGGCGCGGCAATTGTTCGTTTCGGGCGTGGACCGCGAGGTCAAACCACACGAATTCGCGGCGCAATACAAAGTCCGTTCGGCCTTGATGGCGTGCTGCGTTACGCTTGGGTTCGAAGCCACCGACACCCGCTCCAACGCTACCGAAACCGCCAGTTGGCTAGCCGCACAAAGGATTGGGTCGGTGCGGCTGGTGACCAGCGACTGGCATATGCGCCGTGCCGTGATGGAGTTGCGGCGGGTTGCGCCGGCTGGGGTCGTCATCGTCGAAGATGCCGTGGCAACCCATCCATCATGGCGAACCTTGTTCACCGAATACCACAAGCTGCTGGCCCGGTTTCTTGCCGGGCTGCTGAAAGGATAACGCAATGCGCGTGTTCGACGTGCCGCGCAGCTGCGCTTTCTATGCCGTGTTCTACATCGGCAGCATCCCGCTGGTGGTGTTTGCCGCACTGATGGCCGGCGGACCGCGGCCGCTGTTTCGCCGCGCAGTGCGGCGCTGGTCGAACTGGCACCGCTGGTGTGCGCGGGTTCTGCTGGGCCAGCGGATCCGGATCGAAGGAACGATGCCAAGTACGCCGGTGCTGTTCGCGATCAAGCACGAAAGCTTTTTCGAAGCGATCGATCTGCCCCGATTGCTGGAATCGCCGGGGGTGTTCGCCAAGGCCGAACTGTTGCGGATTCCGGTCTGGGGGCCGGGTGCGCGGCGGTATGGGCTGGTTGAAGTGGAACGCGAAGCCGGGGCAAAAGCCCTGCGGCGGATGATCGCCGCGGCCAAGGAGCTGGTTGCCGATGGGCGGCCGCTGGCGATTTTCCCGGAAGGTACGCGGGTGCCCCATGGCCAATCCCCCGAACTGAAATCGGGTTTTGCGGGGCTGTACAAGCTGCTGGGCTTGCCGGTGGTGGCCGTGGCGGTTGATTCCGGCCCACTTTACCACCGCTGGATCAAGCGGCCGGGCACGATCACGTATCGTTTTTCCGAACCAATCCCGCCCGGTCTTGACCGCGCCGAGGCAGAATCCCAGGTGCGCCGGGCGATCAATACGTTGAACGCAGCATGAGCCAGATGGCGCCGCCGCGCGGGCCACGCCCCGGCCCAAACCCCAATCAGGGACAGGGTCGAGGTGCCAGACGGCCGCCGCTGGAGGTGTTGGGGCCGGGGCTGGTTTCAGGCGCAGCCGACGATGATCCCAGCGGGATCGGCACGTACAGCCAGGTCGGTGCGCAATTCGGTTACAGCATGTCGTGGACGATGTTCTTCGGCCTGCCGCTGCTGGCATCCATTCAGGCAATCTGTGCGCGGATTGGGGCGACGACCGGCAAAGGCATCGCGCAAAACCTGCGGCAGCATTACCCGCGCTGGTTGCTGCGGGTTGTGGTGCTGTTGTTGCTGGTGGCGAATGTCATCAACCTTGGGGCCGATCTGGGGGCGATGGGGGCGGTGCTGCGGCTGATCGTGCCCGGTCCTGTGCTGGTCTATACCGTGGCCTTCGGGGTGCTGAGCGTGGTGCTGGAAGTGTTCCTCAGCTATGATCGCTATGCGCGGATCCTGAAATGGACCACGCTGTCGCTGTTTTCCTATATTGCGGTGGTGTTCGTAACCGATGTGCCGGTGGGCGCCGCGTTGTATGGCACGCTGGTGCCGCAGTTCACTTTCGGGCGCGATCAGGCAATGGCGCTGGTGGCGATCCTTGGGACCACGATCAGCCCATACCTGTTCTTCTGGCAGGCCGGGCAGGAAGTAGACGAACAGCACCGCCGCCACATCAAGCCGCTGCACGTTTCGCCGCGCAGCCGCGCACGCGAAGAACTGCGCCGGATCCGCACTGATACGCTGGTCGGCATGGGCTTTTCGCAAGCGACCGCGATCTTCATTATCATCGCCACGGCCGCCACGCTCCACGCCCACGGGGTGACCGAAATAACCAGCGCCGCGCAGGCCGCCGAAGCCTTGCGGCCGATTGCCGGAGAATTTGCCTTCGGACTGTTTGCATTGGGGATCATCGGCACCGGATTGCTGGCCGTGCCGATTCTGGCGGGTAGCGCGGCCTATGCGGTCAGCGAAACGTTCGGCTGGGTTGAAGGGCTGAACCGCAAACCGCGCGAAGCCAAGGCATTTTATGGTGCGATTACTGCGGCCACGCTGGGCGGGATTGCGTTGAACTTCATCGGCATCGATCCGATGCGCGCGCTGTATTGGGCGGCGGTGGTCAACGGGCTACTGGCCCCGCCGCTGATGGTGGTGACCATGCTGATCGCGCGCAATCGCAAGGTGATGGGCCATCTGACCATCGGCGGCTGGCTGGAATGGGGCGGCTGGCTGTCAACCGCGGTGATGTGGATCGCCGCGGCGGTGTTCCTGCTGTCTTAACCGGCTGCCGTGTGATCGCTGCGGCCAAAATCGGGCCGGGCATCGTCCTGCCCTTCTTTGAT
This sequence comes from Pseudomonadota bacterium, assembly GCA_039795595.1. Taxonomy (GTDB): domain Bacteria; phylum Pseudomonadota; class Alphaproteobacteria; order Sphingomonadales; family Sphingomonadaceae; genus Novosphingobium. The sequence continues at coordinate 2,026 of JBDKLL010000170.1, read as the reverse complement.
GATCGACTGGCGGATCGCCCGGGTCCGGCTGAAATGCTCGAACAGCGCGTTGCCATCGCCCAGTCGGATCGACCGTTGCAGCGCGGTCAGATCTTCGGTGAAGCGTTGCAGCATTTCCAGCACCGCATCCTTGTTCGACAAGAACACATCGCGCCACATCGTCGGATCGGATGCGGCGATGCGGGTGAAATCGCGAAAGCCGCCGGCCGAATACTTGATCACTTCGCTTTGGGTCACGCCTTCCAGATCGTCGGCGGTGCCAACGATCGTATAGGCAATCAGGTGCGGCAAGTGGCTGGTTACGGCCAGCACTAGATCGTGGTGCTGGGCATCCATCACTTCAACGTTGGCCCCCAGCGCCTGCCAGAATTGGCTGAGCGCCTGCAGCTTGGCCGGATCGGCATCGGCCGGCGGGGTGATGATGCACCAGCGCTGCTGAAATAGCGCGGCAAAGCCGGCATCCGGGCCAGAGCGTTCGGTGCCGGCCACGGGGTGGGCGGGGATCACGGCCACGCCGGGCAGCGCCTCTGCCAACGTCTTGGCGACGAACTGCTTGGACGAACCGACATCGCTGACCAGCACATCGGCGGCCAGGCCCGGGGCGATTGCAGCGGCGGCCGCGCCCATCGCCCCCACCGGCACGCACAGGATCACCAGATCGGCCCCGGCCACCGCGTCAGCGGCGTTATCGAACACTTGGCTGACCAGCCCGCGTTCAGCCGCGCGCACGCGGGTGGCAGGATCGGCGTCCCAGCCCGTGGTCGCCACGCCGGGCAGGTATTCGCGCACGGCCAGCCCGGTGGAACCGCCCAGCAAGCCAAGCCCGATGATCGCAACGCGTTGGAACGTCACTTCGCGGCCTCCGCCATTTCGCGCAGGGCCGCGGCGATATCGTCCATCTGGGCCGCAGTGCCGATGGTGATCCGCAAGCCGTGGCCCAGCCCCTGATTGGGCAGCCAGCGCACGATATAGCCGCGCTGCGCCAAGCCGGTGTAGGCCGTTTCGGCGGTCAGTTTGCCTTCAAACAGCACCAGCACGAAGTTGGCCTCGGACGGCAGGGCGCGCAGGCCGTGGTTGCCCAGCGCCTCCAGCGCTGCCACGAAGCGCGTCCGTTCGGCGCGATTGTGATCGCGGGTGCGGGTTACGAACGCCTGATCCTGCACTGCGGCCAAGGCCATCGCTTGCCCGCTATTGGACACGTTAAAGGGGCCGCGGATGCGGTTCAGCGTATCGACCAGCGCCGGTGCGCCGGTGGCCCAGCCAATACGTTCGCCAGCAAGGCCATAGATTTTGGAGAACGTGCGCGTGACCAGTACGTTGTCGTGGGTTGCGGCCAGCGCCAGCGCGCCATCATCATCCGCTGGCATCAGGTATTCGGCATAAGCCTGATCGATCACCAGCAGCACGTCGGCGGGCAGCGCCGCGTGCAGCCGGGCGATTTCGCCACGTGGTAGAAAGCTGCCGGTGGGGTTGTTGGGGTTGGCGACAAAAATTACGCGGGTCTTGCCGTTGACCAAGGCCAGCAAGGCATCAACATCGGTGCCGTAATCGGCATCGGGCGCGATGATTGGCGTTGCACCGCAGCGCCGCGCGGCAATATCGTAAACCGAAAAGCCATAGCGCACATAGATCACTTCATCGCCCACGCCGGCATAGCCCTGCGCGGCAAGGTGCAGCACTTCATCCGAACCCGTACCCATAACGATGCGGGTCGGGTCAACACCGTGAACCGCACCGATCGCAGTGCGCAGCGCGGTGCTGTCGGGATCGGGGTAGCGTTCGGGCGCGGCGGCATCGGCGCGCGCCGCCAGCGCCGCGGGGCTGCACCCTAGCGGGTTTTCGTTGGCCGAAAGCTTGACCAGCGGGCGGCCATCGGCCCCGGCGCTTTTGCCGGGGACATAGGCGTGAATTTCCGCAATCCAGGGCTTGGGGGTTGGTGCGTTGCTCATCGTGCCGCGCATGTAGCAGTCTTCACGCCGATTGACAGCCCGCTTGGCATCCCCCAATCCGCACAGCATGGCAACTG
>JBDKLL010000169.1:0-15687 GCA_039795595.1 Pseudomonadota bacterium | reverse complement strand
AGACTGTCGGTCACGAATGGGACGGGATCGAAGAACTCAACAATCCGCTGCCGCGGTGGTGGGTGATTTCGACTTATCTCACGATCATTTTCGCGATCGGTTACATGGTGGTCTATCCTGCCATCCCGATGCTGCATTCGGGCACGCCGGGGATCTGGGGCTGGTCGAGCCGGGGCCAGCTAAACAGCGAACTGAAGGCGGCCAAGGACGCCAAGGCGGCAACGCTGGCGGCGATCGGGGCCACCCCGATCGAACAGATCACGGCCAACAAGGACCTGATGGAACAGGCGGTTGCCGGGGGCAAAGCCGCGTTCCGCCAGAACTGCGTGCAATGCCACGGTGCGGGTGCCAACGGTTCGATCGGCTATCCCAGCCTGAAAGACGATGACTGGCTGTGGGGCGGCAATATCAAGGAAATCGAACAGACGCTGACGTATGGCATCCGCCAGCCGGGTGTGGCCGAAACCCGCACCAGTCTGATGCCATCGTTCGGCAAGGATGGGATCTTGACCCCGGCGCAAGTCAACGATGTGGCCAATTATGTGCTGTCGCTGTCGGGCGCGGCTCCGGCCAATGCTTCGGCGCAGGCCGGCGGGGCAATCTTTGCCGCGAATTGCGTGGCGTGCCACGGCCCCGATGCCAAGGGCTTGCGCCAGTTCGGCGCACCGAACCTGACCGACAAAGTCTGGCTCTATGGCGGCAAGCACGAACAAGTGGTGGGCAGCGTGACCAATGCCCACGCGGGCGTGATGCCGGCGTGGCAGGGGCGGCTTGATCCGGTGACGATCAAGATGCTGGCGCTTTATGTCCATTCGCTGGGGGGCGGTGAAGACTTCGTGGAAGCTCCGAACACTCCTGCTGCGGTGGATACTGGAAATGCCAAGCGTTGACGCTGCCCAGCCATCCGCCAGCCTGTACGAGAAGCGCAAGGCCGTCTTTCCCAAAGCGGTAGACGGCCGCTTCCGCCGCTTCAAATGGCTGGTCATGGCGTTTACGCTGGGGGTCTATTACATCACCCCGTGGCTGCGCTGGGATCGCGGGCCTTATGCCCCGAACCAGGCGGTGCTGGTCGATCTGGCGCATCGCCGGTTCTATATGTTCGGCATCGAAATCTGGCCGCACGAATTCTATTTCGTGGCGGGGCTGTTGATCATGGCCGGGATCGGGCTGTTTCTGGTGACCAGCGCGGTGGGCCGGGCATGGTGCGGCTATGCCTGCCCGCAAACGGTGTGGACCGATCTGTTCCAGCACGTCGACCGGCTGGTTGATGGCGATCGCAACGCCCAGTTGCGGCTGCAAGCGGCACCATGGGGGCCGGGCAAGATCCTGCGGCGCGGGTTCAAATGGACGATCTACTTGTTCATCGCGTTTTGGACCGGCGGTGCGTGGATCATGTACTTCGCCGATGCGCCCACGCTGACCCGTGATTTCTGGGCCGGGGATGCAGCCGGGGTGGCCTATGCCACTGTTGCGGTGTTGACGGCCACCACGTTCCTGCTGGGCGGGTTCATGCGCGAACAGGTGTGCATCTATATGTGCCCGTGGCCGCGGATCCAGACCGCGATGCTCGATGAAAAGTCGCTGATCGTCACTTACAAGGACTGGCGCGGCGAACCGCGCGGCAGCGTCAAAAGCGCGGAAAAGAACCCCGGTGCGGTGGGCGATTGCGTGGATTGCAACCAGTGCGTCAACGTTTGCCCGACCGGGTACGATATCCGGGGCGGGCCAGATATCCGCTGCATCACGTGTGCGCTGTGCATCGATGCCTGCGATAGCGTGATGGCCCAAGTGGGCCGCCCGCGCGGGTTGATCGATTACGCCACGCTGGAAGACTGCAAACTTGAACGCGAAGGCGGCGAACCCCGCCCGATCAGCAAGGCGCTGTTCCACACCCGCACCTTGATCTACGCCGGGGTTTGGGGCGGGATCGGGTTGGCCCTGCTGTTCGCGCTGGGTGCGCGCACCCGGATCGACATTGCCGTGCAGAAGGATCGCAACCCGCCTTATACCCTGCAATCCAGCGGCGAAGTCCGCAACGATTACACGGTTAAATTGCGCAACATGGAAACCCGCCCGCGGCCGATGACGGTTAGCATCGATGGCTTGCCCGGCGGGGCGATGTGGACCGATGAAATGCCCCGCGATCAGGCTGCCCGCACGATCACGGTGCTGGTCGAACCCGATCGGGTCGATCCGCTGCGGATCTATGTTGTCGCGCCCAGCGGAACCCATGAGCAGCACTTCCGGTTTGTGCTCAAGGCCACCGATGCCGAAGGCGGCGGTGACAGCAGCGACGTTCGCTTCGATGCGCCCGATGAGGACGAAGGACAATGATCAAGGCATTTACCACCGGCCCGTTTACCGGTCGGCACATCGCCGTAATCCTGATTGCCTTCTTTGCGGTGGTGATCGGCGTAAATGTGTTCATGGCCCGCAACGCCATCGCGACGTTTGGCGGGGTTGTGGTCGAAAACAGCTATGTCGCCAGCCAGAACTACAACACGTGGCTGAACGAAGCCGCCCGCGAAAAGGCGCTTGGCTGGAAAGCCGTGGGCACGCGCGATGCCGCTGGCCGGGTGGCCGTGACGCTGTCCGGCCCGCGTGCTGGGGCTGAAGGCGTGGTGCTGAGCGGCGATGCCTGGCACCCGCTGGGCCGGATGCCCGATCAGCCGCTGCACTTTCACCGCCAAGCCGATGGCTCGTGGCTGTCCGACGCGGCGCTGCCTGCCGGACGCTGGAAACTGCGGCTTGAAGCCGATGCCGGCAAGGCCCGCTGGCGCACCGAACTGGACCTGCGGTGACCGCACTGGCCCGTCAGCCCGATGACGCAACGCTGGTCACGACCGTGCTGGTCGTCCCGGGGATGCATTGTGCGGGCTGCATGGCCAAGGTCGAACGCGGGCTGGCTGCGGTGCCGGGTGTTTCCGCTGCCCGCGTGAACCTGACCGCGCGGCAAGTGCGGGTTGATCACGCAGCGGATGTCGCCACCCCCCAACTGGTCGACGCGCTGGGCAATATCGGCTTTCCCAGCCAGCCGCGCGGAAATGAAGGCCCGGCTGCACCATCGGCGGTCAAACCCTTGCTGGCCCCGCTGGCCGTGGCAGCATTTGCCTGCATGAACGTGATGTTGCTGTCGGTCAGCATCTGGTCGGGAGCGGAAGGGGCCACGCGCGATCTGTTTCACTGGCTGTCTGCGGCAATGGGCGTGCCGGCGATCCTCTATGCCGGGCAGCCGTTTTTTACGTCTGCATGGGGCGCGCTTAAACGCCGAACAACCAATATGGACGTGCCGATTTCGATCGGCGTAACGCTGGCGACTGCGCTTAGTCTCTGGGAAACTGCCAACCACGGCGCCGAAGCATGGTTCGATGGCACCTTGATGCTGCTGTTGTTCCTGCTGGCCGGGCGGGCGCTGGATGCGGCGATGCGCGATCGGGCGCGGGCTGGGGTTGATGCCTTGCTGCGCCAAGCTGCGCCGGGGGCGATGATCGTCAAGGCCGATGGCGGGCTGGAGTGGCTGGCCGCGCCAGATTTGCTGCCCGGCATGACGATGCGGATTGCCGCGGGTGAACGACTGGCCGCCGATGGCGCCATCGTCAGCGGGGAAAGCCGGTTCGACCAATCATTGCTGACCGGGGAAAGCGCACCGGTGGCCGTCCGCGCAGGCGATGCGGTGCTGGCAGGCACGCTTAACCTTGAAGCCCCGGTTGATGTCCGCGTGACGGCGGCCGGGCAGGGCACCACGCTGGCCGAAATCGCCCGGTTGATGGATGCATCGGGGCAGGTGCGTTCGGCCTATGTGCGGATCGCAGACCGGGCTTCGCGGCTCTATGCCCCGGCGGTGCACACGCTGGCGGCGGTGACGTTCGTGGGCTGGATGGTGGCTGGGGCGGGGCTGCACCAGTCGCTGGTCTATGCCATCGCCGTGCTGATCATCACGTGCCCTTGCGCGCTGGGGCTGGCGGTGCCGGTGGCGCAAGTGGTGGCGTGCGGCGCGCTGATGAAGCGCGGGGTGATGGTGAAAGATGGTTCGGCGCTGGAACGCATGGCCACGGTCGATCGGGTGCTGCTCGACAAGACTGGCACGTTGACGATGGGACGCCCGCTGCCCGATGCCGCGGTGCTGGATGCGCTGCCCCGTGATGCAGCGGCAGTGGCGCTGGGCTTGGCATCGCACAGCCGCCACCCGCTGTCGCGGGCCTTGGCAGAAGCATTGGGTGGCCGCGGCATTGTTCCGGCGGTGCTCAGCGATGTGCAGGAAACCCCGGGGCAAGGCGTGCAGGCACGGTGGAACGGCAATGCCGTGGCGCTGCGCCGGCCCGATGCTGCCAGCGGCATGGCCACCGCGCTGGACATCGCCGGGCAGCCAACGTGGCTAATCCCGTTTGCCGATCAGTTGCGGCCGGATACCGCGGCTGCTTTGGCCCGATTGGCGGCGCTGGGCATCGTCCCGGCGATCCTGTCGGGCGATAACGCCGCGGCGGTGGCCGAAGTTGCCGGGGCAACCGGGCTTGCCGGGCTGGGCGGGGCGTCTCCGCAGGACAAGCAACAGACGATCGCGCAGTTGCAGGCCGCCGGGCACAAAGTGTTGATGGCGGGTGATGGGCTGAACGATGGCCCGGCACTGGCCGCGGCCGATGCCTCGATCGCGCCGGGCACGGCCAGTGATGTTGGGCGGCAGGCGGCCGATCTGGTGTTTCTGGGTGATGGGCTGGATGCGATCCCGCGCGCGATTGCCGCTGCGCGCCGGACGATGAAGGTGGTGCGCCAGAATTTTGTGATGGCCATCGGGTATAACCTGTTGGCGGTGCCGCTGGCGATGGCTGGCCATGTCACGCCGCTGATTGCGGCGGTGGCGATGTCGACCAGTTCGTTGGTGGTGATCGCCAATTCGCTGCGGTTGGCCGGGGCAGCACGATGAACGGCCTTGCGCTCTTGATCCCGATTGCGCTGGGAATGGGCGGGGTTGGCCTGTTGGCGTTTTTCTGGGCCTTGCGCGGCGGCCAGTTCGACGATCTGGACGGCGCGGCGGCGCGGATCCTGATCGATGATGAAACGGACGATGCGGCATGAAGGGGCTGGCGGGATTTTCGCTGATCGCGCTGGTCCCGGCCGCGCTGGGCCTGTCGGTGCCGGCGGCCGGGGCCACGCTGCTGGTGCCATTCTGCACCGGCGATGGGCTGGTGCATATGGTGCAAGTGCCGGTGAACGGCCAAACCGCGCCGGGGAAAGACCCGTCGGGGACGTGCTGCGCCAAGGGATGCCATGGCGGATCATCCCGCAAACGCAGCGTGAAGGAATTTGAGCCTTCGCAATGAATCGTTATGGCCCGGCTGCGATAGGGCAGTTTATGTGGCCATATCATCCTGATCTGCTGGAAACGCCGGTGCCGCGTTACACCAGCTTTCCCACCGCGGCAGAGTTCAACGCGAACATCACCCCGCCCGCTGCCGATGCGGCGCTGCGGGGTGCCAGCGGCGATGTTTCGCTCTACCTTCACATCCCGTTTTGCGAGCAGATCTGTTGGTACTGCGGGTGCAACACTGGGCGGGCCAACAAGACCCAGCGGTTGCACAGTTACCTTGATGCGTTGCACCGCGATATCGCGATCACCGGCGCGCGGCTGGATGGTCGGGTCAAGGTGCGGCGGGTGGCGTTCGGCGGGGGCAGCCCCAACGCGATTTCACCCACCGATTTCGTCCGGCTGGTCGATGCGTTGACGCTGCACACTGCGCTGGTCGATCCAACCTGGTCGATCGAACTCGATCCGCGCACCTTTACGGCCGAATGGGCGCAGGTGCTGGGCTGGATCGGGGTGACCAACGCCAGCATGGGGGTGCAAACTTTCGCGCCCGAACTGCAGGCCGCGATTGGCCGGATACAGCCCGATGCCCAAATCGTTTCTGCCACGGCGGCGCTGCGCAAGGCCGGGGTGACGTCGCTCAACTTCGATCTGATGTATGGCCTGCCGGGGCAGACGCTCGATCACCTTGAAGCCACGCTGGCACGGACGATCGAACTGGGTGCGGATCGTATCGCGCTGTTCGGGTATGCCCACGTGCCGCACATGCTGCCGCGTCAGCGCCGGATCGATGCCAGCGCGCTGCCGGGGCAGGCCGAACGCTTTACCATGGCCGATTACGGATATCGCCGGCTGACCGAGGCGGGCTATGTCCCGATCGGGTTCGATCACTTCGCGCTGCCAGCCGATCCGCTGGCCAAGGCCGCCGCGGCTGGCACAGTGCGGCGCAACTTTCAGGGCTTTACCGATGATCAGGCCACCACGCTGATCGGGCTGGGGGCTTCATCGATCAGCTGTTTCCCGGATCTGCTGGTTCAGAACGAAAAGAATGCCGGGCGGTATCGGATGCTGCTGTCGCAAGACATTCTGCCCGCGGCGCATGGGATTGTGCGTTCGGCGGACGATCGGTGCCGCGGTGCGGTGATCGAAGCGTTGTTGTGCCAAGGGGCGGCGGTGCTCGATCCCGATCTGGTGCGGGAAGTGGCCCCGCGGCTTGTCCCCTTTACCACGCGGGGGCTGGCGCAGCTGGATGGGGCCAAACTGGTGATCCAGCCTGATGGGCGGCCTTATGCGCGCACTATTGCCGCGCTATTCGATCCTTATCGGCAGGATTCGCTGCGCCGGTTCAGTTCGGCGGTTTGATCTGCCGCTGATAGGACGCCCCAAAAAGAAGAGCGGCAGTTCGGGTGAACGGCCGCTCCAGTTGGGGAGAACTGGTGGGTTAATCAGGCTGGCACGGGCGCTTTTGCGGCCTCGGTTTCCAACACCATCACGGCGGCGGCCGTGTTTGAAATCGGGATGTGGTAGGTCCGGCTGACTTCGCTGGCGCTGGCCCCCAAGGCTCCGCGCGCGGCGATCCAGTTGAGGATTTCCACGCCTTGCGTGCCGGAAAGTTCAACGATTTCGTGCACCGAATGGCGGGTCAGGGCATCGGGATCGACCGCAAGGTTATCCATGCAGAAGGCATCGTATTCCGGATTCATGAACCCGGCGCGTTCGCCATCCAGCTGGTGCGAAAGGCCCCCGGTGCCCATCACCAGAATTCGCTCGTTACCGGGCCATTGCGTCAGCGCCCGGCCCACTGAGCGACCCAGCGCCAAGCAGCGCTTGGCCGATGGCAGCGGGTGCTGCACCGTGTTGATGGCGATCGGCACGATCCGGACCGGCGCGGTGCGGCCCGGCCACGCCAGCGCCAAGGGGATCGAGGCGGCATGATCGACCAGCATGTCCTGGCAGGTCGTGATATCAAATTCATCGGCAACCAGTTGTTCGATGATCGCCCACGACAGTTCGGGATGCCCGGCCGGGATCGGAAACGCCGGCAGGCCCCAGCCTTCGTCTTCGTTGCGATAGGTTGCCGCTGCGCCGACCGCGAATGTCGGCAGTTTATCGAGAAAGAAGTTCAGCCCGTGATCGTTGTAGAACATGATCACCACATCGGGCTGCTGGACATCGAGCCACTGCCGCACTGGCGGCCACGCATCGAAGAACGGCTTCCAATAGGGTTCTTCCTGCGCGCCGCGGGCAATCGCGCCGCCGATCGCGGGGACGTGGCTGGTAAATACTCCGCCGACAACCTTAGCCATGTGCCGTTTCTCCGCTGGTGATGCCATTCGCCTGATCGAGCAGCATCTGCTTGAAGGCCTCGACGCTCATCCCGGTTTGCTGGGCGCCAACGTCCTGCACGTTCAGCCCTAGAATTCCGGCCAGCTTGGCGAGGTAGTAAATGTTGCCACCCGCGGCGATCATCTGCAGCACGTTGCGCTGGGCCACGGCATCACGCTGGGCGGGAGTCAGGTTGAACCGGTCGATATAGGCCGCCTCATCGCGTGCGAAGGCTTCGCGGTTCGCGGCCTCGTTGAAGGAAAAGCACATCGCGTTGAGGGCATACCCCCTCTGGGCAGCGTGCCCGTCGAAGATGTGAGTGCCGGGGATCGGCTGGTTCGCGCTGGTCGCCATGGACTGTTCCTTTCGTGAAGGCATCTTCTGCCGCGGCCGGGGAGTGCGCCTTGACCGGGATCAAACTTTGCGAAATTTTGTATGCATCGCTTACTAAATAACCTGCGGTGCAGGACTTGACCGCGCCCGGCCGGGCGGCTTTGACAGGCAGCAACAGATAACGGGAAGAGGAACCGCCAATGGAACTGGCACTGACCGGCAGGATCGCGCTGATCACCGGTGCATCATCGGGCTTTGGGGCGCATTTTGCGCGGCTGTTCGTGCGCGAAGGTGCGCGGGTGGTGATCGGTGCCCGCCGGACCGACCGGATTGCCGCGCTGGCCGATGAACTCGGCGATGCCGCGTTGCCCGTGGCGATGGATGTGAACGACGAAGCCTCGATCATCGCCGCCTATGATGCCGCCGAAGCCGCTTTTGGGACGGTTGATACGGTGGTGGCCAATGCCGGGATTTCCGCAGCAGGCCGCGCTACCGAAGTATCCGCCGCGGATATCGCAGGCGTGATGGGCACCAACTTTACCGGGGTTTACCTGACTGCGCGCGAAGGTGCCAAACGGATGCTGGCGGCGGGGTTCCGCGAAAGCGAACGCGGGCGGATCGTGCTGATCGGTTCAATCACCGCCGAGCTGACCGCGCAAGGCGATGCCGCCTATGCCGCCAGCAAGGCCGGGGTGGCGCACCTTGGCCGCCAGTTTGCTCGCGAATGGGTGCGCCAGGGAATCAACGTCAACACGATCCAGCCCGGCTATATCCAGACCGAAATCGCTGGAGACTGGTTCCAGACCGAAGGCGGTGCCAAGCAGATCAACGCCTTCCACCGCCGCCGGATGTGCCCGATCGAAGCGCTGGATGCGCCGTTGGTGTTCCTGTGTTCAGACGCATCGCGCCATGTGACCGGCGCAACGCTGACAGTTGATGATGGGCAGGTGCTGTGATGACGATGATTCCCGATAACACCCCGGTCATCATCGGGGTTGGCCAGTTTTCCGAGCGTGTGGGCGAACCCGGCTATGCCGAACGCAGCCATATGGATCTGGCCGGGGCGGCGCTGGCCGCGGCGTTGGCTGATGCGCAGGCAACGCAGCCTTTGGCGCCAGCGCTGGATACGCTGGCCGCGATCCGCCAGTTCGAAATTTCCGCCACGCGCTATCACGCGCCGTTCGGTCATGCCGATAACGTGCCGCGGGCGATCGCCAAGCGCGTGGGCGCCAACCCGGATCGTGCGATTTTGGAAGTGGTTGGCGGGCAAGGGCCGCAGCGATTGGTGGGTGAACTCGCCGCCGAAATCGCCGCGGGCCGTTCCAAGATGGCCGCGATTGTCGGGGCAGAAGCGATTTCGACCGTGCGGTCGATCCTGGGCCGCGGCGAAACGCGTGACTGGTCGGAAGCCGTTGGCGGGACGATCGAAGATCGCGGGCCGGGTTATGATGGCGTGGTCGATATGACGGCGCTGCGCCACGGCGTGGGCGCGCCGATTGGCGGTTATGCCATTGCCGAAAACGTCCGGCGCGAACGGCTGGGCTTGTCGCTTGATGCCTATCGGCTGGAAATCGGCAAGCTGTTTGCTCCGTTCACTGACGTGGCCGCCCGCAATCCTCACTCAGCCGCGCCCACGGCGCGCAGTGCGGCGGAGCTGGCGGCGTTGACCGAACGCAATCGGCTGGTCGCCGAACCGTATGGACGGCTGGTGGTGGCCCGCGATCAGGTGAATCAGGGCGGTGCGATCCTGCTGGCCAGTGCCGGTGAAGCGCGCCGGCTGGGCGTGCCGGAAAGCCGCTGGGTGCATATCCACGGTGTGGCTGATTGCGCCGAACCGTCGATGCTGACGCGGGAATCGCTGGAAAAAAGCCCGGCTGCGGTGGCGGCAATCAGCACCGCGCTGGATATTGCCGGAACCGGGTGGGACCAGCTGGGTGCGATTGACCTCTATTCATGCTTTGCGATCCCGGTGTTCAACTTGCTCGATGCGTTCGGGCTGGATCGGGATGATCCGCGCGGCTGGACGCTGACTGGCGGATTGCCATTTTTTGGCGGGGCCGGGAACAATTATTCGGCGCACGGCATTGCCGAAGCCGTGGCGCGTTGCCGCGCCGCGCCGGGCAGCCGTACGCTGGTGGGGGCTAATGGCGGGATCATGAGCAAGTATGCGGCCGGGGTCTATTCAACCGCCGCCGCTGATTGGAGCCAGAACCGCTGGCAAAGCCTGCCCAAGATTAAACCGGCGTGGGACGTGCTGGATGCCCATGATGGCGCGGCGGTGGCCGAAAGCTTCACAATCCAGCCCGGCAAGGAGGGCGAAGTGGGCACTGTGATCGCGCGGGTCGGCCAGGCGCGGATCGCAGCCAATTCCAGCGATCCGGCCACGTGCGCCGCCTTGCGCGAAGCCACTGTGTTCGGCCGGCCAATTGCGGTCGAAGCTGGCGAAAAGGGTGTGAACCGCTTCCGGTTTACCTGACCAGATCGGCCAGCAACGCTGGGGTCAGCACTTGCGGCAGTTGCCGCGGCTGGCCCCCGGCTTGGCCCGTTCCTGCCGGATACCACATATAGAGCGGCACTCCTGCAGCCCCGTGTGCGGTCAGGTAACGGGTGATCGCCGGGTCGCGCCGGGTCCAGTCGCCACGCAGCACCACCACCCCGGCCTTGGCAAAGGCCGCGCGGGTTTCCTCCCGCTCGATCGCGGCGGTTTCGTTGACCTTGCAGGTTAGGCACCAGTCGGCGGTGAAATAGGCGAACACCGGCTTGCCTTGGGCCTGCGCCTTGGCCAGCGCGGCTTCGCTGAAGGGTTGCGATGGCAGCACGCCGGTAGTTTCGGCAGATGGCGTGCGGACCATGCCCGGCAGGCCAAGGGCCGCGGCGGCAACCACCCCGGCCAGCGCCAGCCAGATCGCCCGTCCGCCGGCCCGGCCGTGGCGTTGGCGGCGGCCCAGCAGCACCAGCACCGCGATCAGGATCACGCCCAGCAGCACCGCAGCCAACGCAAAGCCGCTGCCGGCAAGGCGGCTGGCCAGCCAGACCAGCGCCAGTGCGGTTAGCCCCATCAGCAGCGCCATCGCGCGGCGGAACGTGTTCATCCATGCGCCGGGCCGGGGCAGGCGGCGGCGCAGCGGCGGGAGGTAGGCAATCGCCAGAAACGGCAGCGCCAGTCCAAGCCCGAGCGCGGCGAACAGCGCCAGCGCGGCAGGCACCGGCAGCAACAGCGCGGCCCCCATCGCCGCGGCCATGAACGGCCCGGTGCAAGGTGTGGCGACGAACGCTGCGAGCAACCCGGTGGTAAACGCGCCTTGCGGCGAACCGGTGCGGGCAAAGCCGGGCACGGCCAGTTCATAGACCCCGGCGAAGTTGGCGGTAATTGCCACGGCCAGCAGCAACAGCCCGGCAACGACCAGCGGTTCCTGCAACTGGAAGGCCCAGCCAACTTGCTGGCCCGCGGCACGCAGGGTCAGCAGCAGCACGCCCAGCGCCAGGCAGGCGATGACCACGCCGGCCGTATAGGCCAGCCCTTCGGCGCGGGCTTGTGCTTCGCTTTCGCCAGCGCGGACCAGGCTGATCGCCTTGAGGCTGAGGATCGGGAATACGCAAGGCATGATGTTGAGCAACAACCCGCCCAGCAGCGCCGACAGTAGCAGCACCGGCAAGCTGACCGATGGCGTGTTGGTGGGCGTCGCAATCGGCGTGCCAGCGGCGGGAACGGCGCCGGGCTCAGCGTTGATCCACACCCCGTCGCCAGCCCGGTTCAATCGCAGCACACCGGCCAGCGCGGTGGGGGTGGCGGCGGCGAACTTGGCCGGGTCAAGTTCAATGATCAGCAAGTCCCCGCGCCGCGAATAGCGCTGGGGGGCGGCGTAATCGATCGCGTGATCAGTCGCCATGAACAGGTGGGGCGCTTCCAGTTTGACCGCGGCCGGAAGCGGGATCGCCAGTCGCAGGCGATTGCCGGCCAGCGCGAAACGGGCCGGGCTGCCAAGCGGGGCCGGCAGTGCGGCGCGCCATGCATCGAACCGGGGATCGCGCTGGTTCGCTGGGCCGATGGTAATGCTGCCCGTCAGGTCGGCGCGTTCGGGGAGGCAGATCTGTTCGGTACAGGCCAGCCATTGCGCCTTGGCGCGGAGCGGCAGGGTGGTGCCGGGGGCGGCAGTGCTGGGGATCGTGACAGGAACCAGCAGCGCGTATTCGTGTTCGTAAACGTGGTTCATCAACCCGGCGACCACCAGCACATCGGGCACCGGATAGGCGATTGGCCCGGCGGTTGCCCCGGCTGGAATGGTCCAGTCCAACGTCATGCCAAGCCCCGCATCGCCCGGGTTTTGCCAGTATCCATGCCAGCCGGGTTCCGGGGTCATGCGGATTGCCAGCGTGACCGTTTGCCCCGGAGTGGCGGCTGATTCGGCGAGCAGTTCGGCAGCGATGTGGGTGGGGGCGGCCAGTGCCGGTGCCGCCATCAGCAATGCCAACATTTGCAACAAGACAGCAACAAGACGGCAATAGCGTGGCATCAACGGTATTCTCCGGCATTGCGGATGCGGCGGGCCTTGCGCTTGGGCCGCGCGCCCGCCATCAGGGGTGTGCCGTTTTTGACGCGATTTTTCAAGGAACCGTAATGCGCCGCATCGTTGCACCGTTGGCACTTGTCCTTTCTGCAGCCTTGGCCGGGTGTATCCCGGCTGCACATCAGATGCCGCTCAAGTCCGCTCCGGCCCCGGCACCCAAAGGCCCGCCGCGGCTGATCGTGGCGGTTTCGGTCGATCAGTTTTCGGCCGATCTGTTCGCCCAGTATCGCCAGCACTACACGGGTGGTTTGGCGCGGTTGCTGGGCGGCGCGGTGTTCCCATCCGGGTTCCAATCGCACGCGGCAACCGAAACCTGCCCCGGCCACTCCACCTTGCTGACGGGCGTGCACCCGGCGCGCACCGGGATCATCGCCAACAACTGGTACGATCCGGGCAGCCCGCGCGGGGAAAAGCCGATCTATTGCGCCGAAGATGAACGCGATCCCGCGTCCAGCGCGCGCAATCCGGTGGTCTCGGCGGTGCATCTCAAGGTGCCGACGCTGGGCGATCTGATGAAGGCCGCCGATCCCGCCGCCCGCAACGTGGCCGTTTCGGCCAAGGATCGCGCGGTGATGATGATGGGCGGGCACAACATCGATGCCGCTTATTGGTGGCGCGGCGCGGGTTTTGTCACGCTGAACGGCCGCACGCCTTCACCGGCGGTGGATGCCGCCAATGCGCAAGTCACCGCGCTGCTCAAGGCCGGCGCACCGGAAATCGCGCCCCCGGCGTGGTGCGCCCCGAACGATCATGCGGTGGCTTTGGGCAAGGCTGCGGTGGGCACTGGCCGTTTCGTGCTGCCGCCCAACCAGCCCGATGCCCTGCGCGTATCGCCGCGGATGGACGCGGCGACGGTCGATCTGGCGAACCGGCTGGTCGATGAACTGGCGCTGGGCAAAGGCCCGGCCACCGATGTGCTGTCGGTCAGCCTGTCGGCAACGGATTACATCGGCCATGCCACCGGCACCGAAGGCGTCGAAATGTGCATCCAGATGGCGCAGCTCGATCGCACCCTTGGCACCTTGTTCGACCATCTGGATGCGGCCGGGATCGACTATGTTGTGGTGCTTAGCGCGGATCACGGCGGCTTGGATACGCCCGAACGATCCGATCAGCAGGCATTTCCGCGCGCGATGCGCGCCGATCGGGCGCTGATGCCGGCCGATCTTTCGCGGATCGTTGCGGCCAAGACCGGGATTACCACGCGCGGACAACTGCTGGTTGCCGATGGCCCGTTTGGCGATTTCTACGTCAACCGCGAACTGGGCGCAGATCAGCGCGCGGTGGTGGCGCGGGCGCTGATCGCGGTGGTCAAAACCCACCCGCAAGTGGCCGCGGCCTTCACCGCTGAAGAATTGGCCAGCACCCCGTTGCCCGCCGGCAACCCGCAAGACTGGACCCTGAAAGAGCGCGCCCGCGCTTCGTTCGATCCGGCGCGTTCGGGCGATGTCGTGGTGCTGCTTGACCGCGCGGTTACCCCGATCCCCGAACCGATCCCTGGCATGATCATCGCCACCCATGGCAGTGCGTTCGATTACGATCGGCGCGTGCCAATGCTGTTCTGGCGGCGTGGACTGCCGGGTTTTGAACAGCCCCAGCCGGTTGAAACGGTGGATATCGCCCCCACGCTGGCAGCGATCATCGGGTTGAAAGTGCGCGAAGGCACGTTCGATGGCCGCTGCCTTGATTTGGATGGCGGCGCGGGCAATACCTGCGATGTGCAACGGTAACGCGGCGATTGGGATAAGGCGATGAGCGAACGTCGCGATCTGGTGATCCTTGGCGGTGGGCTGGTAGGGATGACGCTGGCGCTGGCCGCGGCCCGCCACGGCATCACCAGCCATGTGATCGACAAGGCCCACCCGGACGAGTTGACCGCGGACGGCGTGGATGGCCGGGCTTCGGCGATTTCCACCGCCAGTTGGAACTTGTTCTGCAATATCGGGCTGGAACAACGGTTGTCCCCGCTTGGCTGCCCGATCGAAGCGATCGCGGTAACCGATGCGATGAAGCCGGGACGGATCGATTTCCGCCCGCAGCCGCACGAAGGCACGCTGGGCCGGATGTATGCCAACCGCGATATCCGGTTGGCTTTGTTCGAAGCCGCCCGCGGGGAAAGCGCGATCCACTGGGCCAGCGGGGTTGAACCCGTCCAGCGTGAGCGCGGTGAACACGGCGTGGCGGTTACGCTGGATGATGGCCGGGTGTTGACTGGCGGCGTGCTGATCGGCGCGGAAGGGCGGCAATCCCCCACCCGGTCCGAAGCCGGGCTGAATTCTGCGCGCTGGGATTATCACCACCGCGCGATGGTGACCGCGATCACCCATGAACAGCCGCATGGCGGGGTGGCATGGGAAATTTTCTTCCCAACTGGTCCACTGGCGCTGTTGCCGCTGCTTGACCTGCCCGATGGCCGGCATCGCAGCGCGGTGGTGTGGACTGTGGACGAACGCGACGCCAAAGGCGTGATCGGGATGAGCGACGCGGTGTTCATCGGTGAAATTGCCCAGCGGATGGAAGGGATCTTCGGGCGGATCGAACTGGCCGCGCCGCGGATGGCCTATCCGCTCAATTTCCATCATGCCCCGCGGATCGTCGAACACCGGCTGGCGCTGGTGGGCGATGCCGCGCACGGGATGCATCCGATTGCCGGACAGGGGCTGAACCTTGGCCTGCGCGATGTGGGGACGCTGGTGCAAGTACTGGTCGATGGAATGCGG
This sequence comes from Pseudomonadota bacterium, assembly GCA_039795595.1. Classification (GTDB taxonomy): domain Bacteria; phylum Pseudomonadota; class Alphaproteobacteria; order Sphingomonadales; family Sphingomonadaceae; genus Novosphingobium. The sequence continues at coordinate 439 of JBDKLL010000169.1, read as the reverse complement.
CTGGGGCTTGATCTGGGCGATGCCCAAGTGCTGGCGCGTTACGAACGCTGGCGCAGCCTTGATAACCTGTCGGTGATGGCGGCCACCGATGCGCTGGTGCGGTTGTTCGGGATTCCGGGCCGCCTGCCCAGCGCGGTGCGCCGGCTGGGGATGGGCGTGGTGCAGCGGTCGGGCTGGCTCAAGAAATTCTTCATGGAAGAAGCCCGCGGGATGTCTGGCGATATGCCCGATTTGCTGAAGTTTCCTTCCGCCGCCTAGGGCTGGCGAACCGGCGGGCGCGCCGCGATCGGCCCTGCTGCGGGGCGCGGCGGCTGCAAGGCGGCGGTTTCGATGCTGTCCAGCGCGCGCAAGGTGGCGGCATGGCGGCGCGCGGCGGCGATCCATGCACGGGCTTCGGGGCTGGCGGATAACCGCCCCACTTCGGTTGCCGCGGCATCGA
>JBDKLL010000168.1:0-12248 GCA_039795595.1 Pseudomonadota bacterium | reverse complement strand
CTTCGTTCCTTTCGCGATTCTTGAAATTCGGCTCTCAGAACCTGGCGATCGATCTGGGGACGGCCAATACGCTGGTCTATGTTCAGGATCGCGGGGTCGTGCTCAATGAACCGTCGGTCGTCGCGATCGAAACGATCAACGGGATCAAGCGGGTCAAGGCCGTGGGCGATGACGCCAAGATGATGATGGGCAAGACGCCTGACAGCATCGAAGCCATCCGCCCGCTGCGCGATGGCGTGATTGCCGACATCGAAATCGCCGAAGAAATGATCAAGCACTTCATCCGCAAGGTGAACGGCAAACGGACCAGCGTGTTCAGCCCGCCAGAAATCGTCATCTGCGTACCATCCGGCTCCACCTCGGTCGAACGCCGCGCGATCCGCGATGCTGCATCGAACGCCGGTGCCAGCCAGGTTTACCTGATCCTTGAACCAATGGCCGCGGCGATTGGCGCGGACATGCCGGTTACCGAACCGGTCGGGTCGATGGTGGTCGATATTGGTGGCGGCACCACCGAAGTGGCGGTTCTGTCGCTGCGCGGTCTGGCCTATACCACTTCGGTCCGGGTTGGCGGGGACAAGATGGACGAAGCGATCGTGTCTTACGTGCGCCGCCATCACAACCTGCTGATCGGTGAAGCCACCGCCGAACGGATCAAGAAGGATTATGGTTGCGCCACGGTTCCGGCCGATGGGATCGGCGAAACCATCCACCTTAAAGGCCGCGATCTGGTGAACGGGGTTCCCAAGGAAATCACGATCACCCAATCGAACATCGCCGAAGCGCTATCCGAACCGATCGGTGCGATCGTGGAAGGCGTGCGCATCGCGCTGGAAAACACCGCCCCCGAACTGGCTGCGGATATCGTCGATCAGGGCATCGTGCTGACCGGTGGCGGCGCGCTGATCCATGGTTTGGACGAATATCTCCGCGAAGAAACCGGGTTGCCGGTATCGATCGCCGAAGATCCGCTATCATGCGTGGCGCTGGGCACCGGACGGGCGATGGAAGATCCGATCTATCGCGGCGTCTTGATGACCGCCTGAGGCAGTAACCGCCGGATGCACGCATTCGGCCAAGAGGAGTAAGCCAGGCATGGCGCCGCCGAATAACCGGCGTCCGGGTCACTCCCGCAGGGCGCAATACGGCACGTTCTTGGGTTACGTCATCGCCGCCGTCGGGGTTCTCGTCGGCGGTGGGCTATTGCTTGCTTCGACCAGCAATCCGGCCGCCTTCGGCAGTTTGCGCGGCGCGGCCAGCGATGTGACCGCGCCCGTGGCCCAAGTTTCCGCCCGCGCGCGCACCGGCACGAACACTGTGCTCGAAACGCTGGCCGGGTTCTTCACGTTCGGCAACCGGGTGGCGCGGCTTGAACGCGAAGTGGCGCTGGCCCGGGTAAAACTGGCCGAAGCCCAAGCCTTGCAGGGCGAAAACCAGCGGCTCAAGGCCTTGCTGGCGCTGGGTGAAACCCAACCACGCCCGATTGCCTTTGCCCGGCTGATCGGATCCACGGCGTCCAGTTCACGGCGATTTGCGCTGCTGGGCGCGGGCAGCGCACAGGGTGTGCAAATCGGGATGCCGGTGCGTTCGCCGCTGGGGTTGGTTGGCCGCGTGCTTGAAGTTGGCCGGGTTGCATCGCGGGTCTTGTTGATCACCGACAGCGAAAGCATGGTCCCCGTGCGCCGGGCCAGCGACGGACTGGAAGCCTATGCCACCGGCCGCAGCGATGGCACCTTGCAACTGCGCCTGATCAATTCCACCAGCAACGCCCTAAAACCGGGTGATGCATTCGTCACTTCTGGCCAAGGCGGCCTGTTCCGCCCCGGCATCGCGGTTGCCGTGGTGGCCACGCCAATCCGCGACGGCGCGATTGCCCGCCCGCTAAGCGATCCGGGCGCATCCGATTTTGTATCGGTCGAACCGCTCTGGGATGAAGCAGCAAAAGGGCCTGACCTGCCGCCCGAACCGGGCACTCAATCCACGGGAAAACCGTGATGGCGCAGACGCTGGCCGATTCCCTGCACGCCACCGTGCGCCCGCGGATCAACCGGGCGCCCTCGCCCGTGCTGGCGGTCTGCACGCCATGGCTGCTGGTCATGTTCGGCAGCCTGACGCCGCTGCTGCCGTTGATTGCATCGGCACCGGTGCTGCCCCCGTTCGGGTTCCTCGTGCTGGTGGCATGGCAACAATTGCGCCCCGGCTTGTTTCCGGTCTGGGCCGGAGTTCCGCTGGGCTTGTTCGATGACCTATTCAGCGGCCAACCGTTTGGCAGTGCGGTGCTGCTGTGGTCGATCATGATGATCGCGCTCGACCTGATCGAAGCCCGATTTCCGTGGCGCGGATTTGCCAGCAACTGGCTGCTCGCCGGCACAGCGATCGTGGCCTATCTGCTGGCCGCGCTGGGAATCGCCCATCACGGTGCGGCAGCACCAACGCTGCTGCTGCCGCAATTGCTGATCGCGGTGCTGTGCTATCCGCTAACGGCCCGGCTGGTCGGCAAAGTCGACCGGCTGCGGCTGGTGCGCGTAAGGTCGGTGTAGGATGCTTGGCGGCGTCCGGCGGGTCAGTTCTGGCATCTTGCGCAACAGCTTTGACCGGCGCAGCCTGGTCATCGGCGGATTGCAAACTGGCATCGGCGTGCTGCTGGCAGCACGGTTGGGCTGGATCGGGCTGGTCCAAAACGCCAAGTACCAGACACTATCGGAAAGCAACCGCGTCAACCTGACGCTGATTCCACCGCGGCGCGGCTGGATCCTTGATCGCAACGGCGCGCCGCTGGCTTCAAACCGGGCTGATTTCCGGGTTGACCTGATCCCCGAACGGCTGGTCGATCCCGAACGCACCATCAGCGAACTCGCGCAATTGCTGAACCTTGGCGCAGACAAGGTCACCGACCTGCGGGACAAGCTGGAAAAAGCCCATGGGTTCCGGCCGATCGAAGTTGCCGCCGGGCTGACGTGGGACAATTTTGCCGCGGTCAGCGTGCGTCTTCCGGATTTGCCGGGGGTGATGGCACAGCGGGGGTTTTCGCGCTGGTATCCCACCGGGCCTTCGGTTGGGCACCTGATCGGGTATGTCGGCCCTGCTTCGGCGGACGACTACGAAAAGGAAAAGAACCCGCTGCTGGTTACGCCGGGTTTCAAGATCGGCAAAGATGGGCTGGAAAAGAATTACGAAGCCCACTTGCGCGGGATTCCGGGGGCGCGCCGGGTCGAAGTAACTGCCAGCGGCAAGCTGGTGCGCGATCTGGAAATGCGCGAAGACGTGCCGGGACAGGCGCTCAAACTGACGATCGACGGTCCGTTGCAGGACTATGCCGCGCGGCGGCTGGGGCTTGAATCCGGCGCTGTCGTGGTGGTCGATTGCGAAACCGGCGGCCTGCTCGCGATGACCTCGATGCCCAGTTACGACCCCAACAGTTTTGCCGACGGGATCGGCCGGGTCGAATGGAAGATGTTGTCGGACGACGATCACATCCCCTTGCTCAACAAGGCCGTGCGCGGGCTGTATCCGCCCGGTTCAACGATGAAACCGATGGCCACACTGGCCCTGCAACTGCACGGCGTTGATCCGGACGAACGGATCAACTGCCCGGGTGGTTACCGGCTCGGCAGCCGCTTCTTCCGCTGCGACGATGTCCACGGCCCGGTTGATATGCGCGCGGCGATCGAACACAGCTGCAACACCTATTTCTGGAGCATGGCCCACCGCGTTGGATACGATGCGATTGCGCCAGTCGCGAAAATGCTGGGTCTGGGGCAGGAATTTGTCCTGCCCGGCACCCGCCAGCGCTATGGCACCATTCCCGACGCGGCATGGAAGATGCGCCGGTTCAAACAGGAATGGAGCGCGGCGGATTCACTCAATGCCTCGATCGGGCAAGGGTATGTGCTGGCCTCGCCGCTGCAACTGGCGGTGATGACGTCGCGGATCGCCTCGGGCAAAAACCTGCAACCGTCGATGCTGTTCGGCCGCCCGATGCCGCTCGGCCCCGACCTGCCGTTTACCCCGGAACAATACGCAGTGGCCCGCGACGGGATGTTCCGCGTGGTCAACGGTGCCGGCACCGCCGTGGCCAGCCAATTGAAGGTCGGCGATATTCGAATGGCCGGCAAGACCGGAACCGCACAAGTCCGCGCCTTGGTGAGCCGCGGGCATTTCGGCGATTGGAAATCGCGCGATCATTCGCTGTTCGTCTGTTACGCACCGGCCGAAGCGCCGCGTTATGCGATTTCGGTCGTCGTCGAACACGGCACGTTTGGCGCGCGCGCGGCCGCCCCGATCGGACGCGACGTGATGACCTTCCTGTTCGATCCTGGCGCAGCAATGGCCACGTTGCTGGAACTGGAACGCAACTGGGGCGGCACCCCAACCGAACGCATGGCCGCAAAGTATCGCACGTTTGCCGCGCAATACGGCACCTCGGCCCCCAAGGTCGGCGACGATGCCGATGTGCGGGCCGCGATCGACAAGTCTGACAACACCGACCCCGCCGCCGAAGTGCAAGCCAACGCGCCCGCCACCTCTCGGCCGGAAGAACCGGCCCAGCCCCCCGCCGGGACGGGACCGCAAGCCACCCCCAGCGCCGCCGCGCAGCCCGATCAGGCGACCACGCAGGACAAGGCATGAACCGCCGCATCATCCCCGAAGCGATCGCCCGTGAACCGTGGCACGTGATCCTGCCGCTGTTCGCGCTCAACACCTTTGGCGCAATGGTGCTCTATTCCGCGGCCGGCAGCCGATTGACGCCGTGGGCGATCCTCCACGAACTGCACTTCGCGGTGTTTCTGGTGCTGGCGCTGATCGTATCGCGCCTGCCGCGTGATCTGTTCAAGCTGGTTGCCTATCCGGGCTATGTCATGTTGGTGGTCTTGCTGGTGCTGGTCGAACTGATTGGCGGGATCGGCGGCGGCAGCCAGCGCTGGCTCAACCTTGGTTTCATGACCTTGCAGCCATCCGAACTGATGAAGCCCGGAATCGTGCTGGTGCTGGCGCGGTTCTTCGATACGCTGCCACCGGCCATGACCCGCAATTGGCGTGCTTTGCTGCCCGCGGCGGGGCTGGTTGGGGTGCCGGCCTTGCTGGTTATGCTACAGCCCGATCTGGGCACCGGGCTGGCAATCTGCGCCGGCGCAGCGGTGGTAATCTTTCTCGCCGGGCTGCCACTATCGTGGTTCATCGGCGCTGGCGCTGGGATCGCCGGGATCGCCCCCATCGCGTTCTTCACGCTGCTCCACGATTACCAGCGCAAGCGGGTGCTGACCTTCCTTGATCCGGAAAGCGATCCGCTTGGCTCGGGCTATCACATCACCCAGTCCAAGATCGCCATCGGTTCGGGCGGATTCTGGGGCAAGGGGTTTGGCAACGGCAGCCAGAGCCACCTTGAATACCTGCCCGAAGCCCACACCGACTTTGCCTTTGCAACCATGGCTGAAGAATGGGGCATCGTTGGCGGGCTGTTCATCCTACTGGTATTCTTGTGGCTGTTCCGCTGGGGGCTGCGCGTGGCCCGGCAATCGAACGATCGGTTTTCGATGCTGCTGGCCGCCGGGATGACGTTCACCATCTTCTTCTACATGGCGATCAACATGATGAGGGTGATGGGGCTGGCTCCGGTGGTGGGCATTCCGCTGCCATGGATCAGCCATGGCGGATCATCGATGATGACCAACATGATCTGCGTGGGCACGATCATGGCGGTCGATCGCTGGAACAAACGCAGCGGCTCAGTAGCCAGTTAAACCGGCCAAATTGAAAAAATCACCGATACCCCCTTCCCTCCCGACAAGTTTTCGCTAAAGGGAGCGCTCCCCGACGAATCGGGGCCTGCGGTGTCTTCGGACAATTCGCCGTGTGGACGCATAGCTCAGTTGGTAGAGCAGCTGACTCTTAATCAGCGGGTCCTAGGTTCGAGCCCTAGTGCGTCCACCACCACCTTCCCCTACGGAACCCTGCCATGCCCGAAATCGGGTGCAGATTGCTGCAAAGTCGCGGTTGACGCGGCTTGGCTGGCGGGCAATGCTGCCGATTGCAAAAGACAACGAATAATCGGAGCGGAGAGCATGCGGGGCAAACTGATAATGGCAGCAGTGCTGCTGGCTGGAACATCGCTGACGGCGGGGTGTGACCGGATCAAGCACATCGTTGGCGGCGAGAAAGCTGCGGTCAAGGATACCGCATATCCGGAACAGGTGTTCTGGGGCGATACCCACCTGCACACCGCCAATTCGGTCGATGCTTTCGGGTTCGGCAACCGGCTTGATCCTGAACAGGCGCTGCGCTTTGCCCGCGGCGAAGAAGTGACGTCCAGCACCGGCCAGAAAGCCAAGCTGGCCCGCCCGCTCGACTTTCTAGTAATTGCTGATCACGCCGAGGGCATGGGCGCCACCAAGGCCTTGTATGACGCGCCGCGGATGATGATCAACGATCCGATGCTGCTGCGCTGGTACGATCTGATGCACCAAGGTCCGAAGGAATCGCTTCAGGCAACCGCCGAACTGTTGCAGGCCCGCGCGCACAACAAGTTGCCGGCGGCGCTGAACGATCCAGCCCAGGCAGCCAAGCGGACCCGCAAGATCTGGGACGCGTATCTCGACACGGTTGATAATTACAACGAACCCGGCAAGTTCACTGCCTTCTTCGGGTTCGAATACACCCTGATGCAGGGTGGCAACAACTTGCACCGCAACGTGATCTTCCGCGACAACCGGGAGCGCGTGGCAAAAGTTGTCCCGCTTGATCCGAGCAGCGAACTGTGGCCGGACAAGCTGTGGGACTACATGGATGCCTACGAAAAGAGCACCGGTGGCAAGGTGCTGTCGATCCCACACAACTCGAACCTGTCGAACGGTTTGATGTTCATGATGACCGATCCCAGCGGCGGCCCGATGACCGCAGCGCAGGCCCGGCGGCGCGCGGCGCATGAACCGGTGGTCGAAATCACCCAGATCAAGGGTGACAGCGAAACCCACCCGTTCCTTTCCCCGAACGACGAATTCGCCGGTTACGGAACCGCCGGGTGGGACACTAACAACCTGCTCAACAGCCAACCAACCAAGCCGAACGATTATTACGGCAGCTATGTCCGTGAAGCGCTTAAGCGCGGGTTGCTGCTGGAACAGAAAATCGGCGCGAACCCATACAAGGTTGGGGTGATCGGTTCGACCGATTCCCACTCGTCGCTTTCAACCGCGGATGACAACAACTTCTGGGGCAAGCATCCCGGGGTTGAACCCAATCCGCGCCGTGCGACCGACAGCTTCGTGCCGGGTATGAACGTGGGCCGGATGAACTGGCAATCGCTGGCCAGCGGTTATGCCGCGGTCTGGGCCACATCAAACACCCGCGCGGCCCTTTTCGACGCGATGAAGCGCCGTGAAGTTTACGGCACCACTGGCCCGCGGATGACCGTACGGTTCTTTGGGGGCTGGGATTTCACTGCCAGCGATCTTAAAGGCAACTGGGTCAAATCAGGCTATGCCCGCGGCGTGCCGATGGGCGGCAGCTTGCAGGCCCGCGGCAAGGGTGCGCCCAGCTTTATCGTTTCCGCGCTGAAGGACCCGATCGGCGCAAACCTGGATCGCGTTCAGATCATCAAGGGCTGGGTCGACAAGGCTGGCAAGACCCATGAAAAGGTCTTCGACGTCGTGTGGAGCAGCATGGACAAACGCAAGGCCAGCGGCGGCAAAGTTCCGGCGGTGGGCGATACGGTCGATCTCAAAACCGCCAGCTACCAGAACACCATCGGCGCCCCGACGCTGGCAACCGTGTGGCGCGATCCGGAATTCGATCCCGCGGTACGGGCGTTCTACTACGTCCGCGTGCTTGAAATCCCGACGCCGAACTGGGTGGCTTACGATGCGGTGAAGTATCACCTGACACTGGGCAAGGAGGTGACGCTCAAGCAGCAGGAACGGGCCTATACCTCGTCGATCTGGTATTCGCCGTCCTGAACACCGCCTAACGGGAGCAATCAATGACCTGGCGAAACCGTGTAGCGGCCGCGCTGCGCGAACCGATCGTGCATTTCATGCTCGCCGGGGCGGCTGTGTTCGTGGTGCTGGCAGGCCGCGCGCCTGATCTGGGCGAGCGGCGGATCGTGGTGAATGAAGCAACCGTGGCCCGGCTGGGCGATCGGTTCGTGGAAAGCTTTCATCGCGAACCAACCCCGGCCGAAATCGATGGCCTGATCAACGATTACGTCCGCGAACAGATCTATTACCGCGAAGCCTTGCGGCTTGGCCTTGATCGCGACGATGAAATCGTGATGCGGCGAATGCGCAACAAGATGATCGCGCTGGCGACCAGCGAAGCCGAAGCCGCCGCCCCCAGCGATACCGACCTGCGCAGCCTGCTCGATAAGGATCCGGGCCGTTATGCCAAGGAGCCGCAGATCACCTTCACGCAACTGTTTCTTGGCGCGGATAGCCCGGCCGCGCGGGCCACGGCACTGCAGGCCATTGCGATCCTATCGCGTGGTGGCGATGCCGGATCGCTGGCCCAGCCCGCCCCGCTGCCCGCTCATTTCGAAGCCACTCCCGGCAGCGAAGTGGCGGCCCAATTCGGCGATGAATTTGCCGCAGCCCTGCCGCGCCAGCCGCGCGGGCGCTGGACCACGGTAACTTCGGGCCTTGGCCTGCACGTGGTGCGCGTGGAACAATTGCACGCGCCGGCTTCGCCATCGCTCGATGCCGCGCGCCAGCAATTGACCAACGATTGGCATAATCAGGCGATGCGCGATGCTGAAGACACCGCCTATCGCAAGATCCGGGCTGGTTACGACGTGGTGATCGAACAACCGAAATGATCGCGCGCTGGCTTGCCTTTGCCTGCACCATGATGGCCGGGATACTGTGCCTGGCTGGCCCGGTGCACGCCGATGAATTGCGCCCGGGTTACCTGCAACTGACCCAGCACGACGCCCGGCACTGGCAGGTGCTGTGGAAAGCGCCGATCCTGGGCGGCTTGGCCACCCGCGCCCGGCCTGCTCTGCCTGCGTTTTGCACGCTGCAACCGGCCGAAACCCGGCTCGACAGCGGCTCGGTCATCAGCAGCGCGCAAGCCATCTGCACCCACCCACTGGACGGCCAGCAAGTTGGGATTGCGGGGATGGAAGCGGCCTTTACCGATGCCCTGTTGCGCATCGCCCCGCTGAACCGTCCGGTTCAAGCCGCCCGGCTGACCCCAGACCACCCGACCATGACCGTGGCCGCCATCCCCGGCCGCTGGGAAGTTGCCCGAACCTACCTTGCGCTGGGGGTCGAACACATCCTGACCGGATACGATCACCTGCTGTTCGTGATCTCCCTCGTCCTGCTGCTGGCCCGGCCATGGGTGGTGATCCGCGCGGCAACGGCATTTACCGTTGCCCATTCGCTGACGTTGGCCGGCACCACGCTTGGCCTGATCGGACTGGCGCAGGCCCCGGTCGAAGCCCTGATTGCGCTATCGATCGTGTTTCTGGCGGTCGAAATCGTCAAACAACAGGATGGCGCGCCGCGGTTGTCCGAACGGATTCCGTGGGTGGTGGCATTCCTGTTCGGACTGCTGCACGGATTTGGCTTTGCCGGCGCGCTGCGGGAAATTGGCCTACCCGAAACCGACGTGCCGATGGCCTTGCTGACATTCAACATCGGGGTTGAAGCCGGGCAACTGATCATCATTGCCGGATGCCTTGGCGTGATCGCTGGGCTGCGCCGGATCGCCCCGCAACTGCTGCGCCCGGCTACCCTGATTGCCACTTATGCGATCGGGATTATCGCCAGCTTCTGGTTCATCGAACGGATCGTCACTTGACCACATCCGCGCGACTGGCCGGGATCGACGCCTTGCGCGGGATTGCCGCGCTGATGGTGGTCGGATTGCATGCTCAGGCAGTGTTTGACCTGTGGACCCCCGGCTGGTTTTCCAAAGGATACCTTGCGGTCGACTTTTTCCTGATGCTGTCGGGCTACCTCATGGCGCGCAATACCGAACCGAAACTGGCCGCGGGGGCATCCCCCATCCGCTTCATGCTGGCACGCTATCGCCGATTTTGGCCGATGATGGCACTTGGCGCGCTGATCGGTGCGCCATATTTGTGGGTGCGAACAAACGGGATCGCAGAATTTCTGCCGGTCTTGTTCGCCAATCTGGCGTTGCTGCCTTATCCGTTCGCCGGCGTGATATTCGCGCTTAATATTCCCGCCTGGTATGTGTTCTTCGATCTTGTGATCCACGTCGCGCACGCCTTTTCTCTGCGCCGTTTGGGAACGGGGACACTCGCCGGGCTGGCATTGGCGATGCTGGTCTGCACCGCATGGATCGGCCGCAATTACGGCAATTTCGACATTGGCGCACGGGCCGAAAACTTCTGGCACGCTTTGCCGCGGGTCACCTTGGCCTACGTGCTGGGCGTACTGCTCTGGCGAACCGGTGGGCTGCCCGCCGCCATGCGCCTGCCCGGCTGGCTTGGCCTGACCATCCTGCCGGGTGCCATGTTTGCCAGCACCGCCGTGCTGTGGTGCGATTGGACGTTCGATTTGGCGTTCGTGCTGATCGTCTGCCCGCTGGCGCTGCACGGCGCACATGCGATCATCCGGCCATCGCTGCTGAGCGGCCTTGCCGGCACCGTTTCGTTTCCACTCTATGCCACCCACCTGCCAGTGCTTGAAGGCATGCGCGAACTGGGTTTCACTTGGCCCGCCGCCGTGGCCATGGCGTTGACGACAGCGCTGGCCACGGCATGGTGGACAAATCGCCCGCGACCCCGCATCGCACCAGCAACGACCTAAGGAGACAAGCCGATGAGCGACGCCGTTCTCTATGCCGTGGATGCCGCTGGCATCGCCACGATCACCCTTAACCGCCCGGAACTGCGCAACCCGATTTCGGAAACCGATGTCGTCGAAGGCTTGCTCGCGGTGCTCGAAGCGATGGAAGCCGATCCCAAAGTGCGGGTCGCGATCCTGACCGGCGCGGGCAAGGCGTTTTCATCCGGCGGCAATATCAACACGATGAAGCCGGGCGCGGGCCTGAACGCCGGGCTGCCGGCGCGCACCCGCGGCAATTACAAGCGCGGAATCCAGCGTTTGCCATTGGCCTTTGCCGCGCTGGAAGTGCCGGTTATCGCCGCGATCAACGGCCCGGCGATTGGCGCCGGGCTTGACCTGACCTGCATGTGCGACCTGCGCATCGCCGGCGAAAGTGCGAAATTCGCCGAAAGCTTCGTCAAATTGGGGATCATCCCCGGCGATGGCGGGGCATGGCTGCTTCAGCGGGTGATCGGGTTCTCCAAGGCGGCCGAAATGTCGCTGACCGGCGAAACGATCGATGCCGCGGAAGCGCTGGCTTGCGGGCTGGTGTCAAAAGTTGTGCCAGACGATCAATTGCTGGATGCCGCCCACGCGCTGGCTACCAAGATTGCGGCGAACCCGTCGTTCGCAGTGCGGATGGCCAAGCGCCTGTTGTGGGAGGGCCGCCGCGCCGATCTGGCAACCGTGCTGGAAATGTCCGCAGCCATGCAGGCCGTGGCCCACGCCACCGGGGACCATGAAGAAGCCGTGAACGCCTTCCTTGAAAAGCGCGTACCGCAGTTCAAGGGCGATTGACCCATCAACGCCCCCCACATTGATGTGACATCCTGATTTGCGTATCACATTTTGATGTGATACGCAGCCAGCATGTCTACCAACATCATTGATCGCGTCCGCCGTCTGGTTACCGATGGCGGAATGTCGCGTGCGGGCTTGGCGCGCGCCGCTGGCCTCCATGCCAACACGCTGCGGGATTGCACCGAACAGGGCTGGAACCCCACCACCGAAACCCTGCGCAAGCTGGAAGCATTTCTGTGGGATAGCGACGATGCGCCGGTGCTGGTCGGGATCGAAGAGATCATCGAAGAAGCGCGCAATGGCCGGATGTTCATCCTGGTCGATGATGAAGACCGCGAAAACGAAGGCGATCTGGTGATCCCGGCGCAAATGGCAACGCCCGATGCGATCAACTTCATGGCCACCCATGGCCGGGGCCTGGTCTGCCTGACGATGACCCGCGAACGCACCGAATTCCTTGGCCTTGAACTGATGAGCCGGAACAACGGCACACGCCACGAAACCGCGTTCACCGTTTCGATCGAAGCGCGCGAAGGCGTTACCACCGGGATTTCCGCAGGGGATCGTGCGCGCACCGTGGCCGTGGCGATCGACGCCACCAAAGGCCGGCAGGACATCGTCACCCCCGGCCACGTGTTTCCGCTGATCGCGCGCGAT
>JBDKLL010000167.1:0-6288 GCA_039795595.1 Pseudomonadota bacterium | reverse complement strand
ACGGTCCATAGTGTCTTTGCCTTCCTGAATCAGCTTGAGCTGTGCACCCATTGTTCGTCCCCTTGCGTAAGCTGCCGACCGAGGAGGTCAACTGCGCATTGTGTATCGCATTTGTTCTCATGGAACAAGGGGGGAACAAATTTTTTTATCCTAGGCTGGGAATTGCGCCTTTTCAGTCTGTTCCAGCCGGTCAATCAGCGTGCGACCAAGGGTGTTCGCCGGGGTTTCGATCCACCGCAATGTCATCTTCGCGACCTGATAGAGCAGCCACACTTCAACCACGTAAAGCGGCCCAACCACGGCCCAGGCCACGGCCGGATCCTTGATGGCCATGACCAGCCATGCGCTTGGCCGCCAGACCAGCGCGAAGTGGATGATGTAAAGGCTGTAGCTGACTTTGCCGATCGCCCCCAGCCAGCCACTTGGCCGCCCTAATCCGCGTAGCCAATTGGCGGCAAACACACCGGCAACGCCAGCAATGGTGGAGACCACGCCGAGCAGCGGACGCTGGCGCCAGACCAGAATCCATACGCAAATCGCCAGCAGTGCCAGCGCCGCAAGGGCATCGCGCCACGGCCGGGGCGCAAACGCCCCCCCGCGCCACGCCCAGAGATAATAGGCAATCCCCAACACGAACACCGGCAATTGGGCGGGCAGCGCGCTATAGCCAAAATCGGTATTGCCGATCCACCGACCCCGCACCGCGTGCCAGCCGAAATGCCAGCCCAGCATGATCACCAGCGACAACCCCACCGCAGCCAGCAGCGCGCGATTGCCCCAGCGCCGCCATGCCGCTTCGATCGCGCCATAAAGCCATGGGAACAGCAGGTAGAACAACATTTCCGCACCGATCGTCCAGCCGCCCGGAACGATGGTGTTGTTGGCCGATGGCACCAGCCCATGCACGAACAGCACGTTCGCGGCGATATTGCCCGGGGTATAGAACGCGCCGCGGGCATCGGCCCAGAAGATCGCGGCATAGAGCGCAATCCCGAGGTAGTAGAGCGGGGCGATCCGGAAATAGCGGCGCAGATAGAAGTTGCGCACCGGATGCGCTTCATCGCGGCGGCTGTCGGCCGAACGGCACAGCGTAAAGGCCGAGGCGATGAAAAACAGCTGCACCCCCAATTGCCCCGGCAAGCCCACGCTGCGGATCGCCCCATGCAGGAAGACCTGCGAATAATGCACCGCGATCACCATCAGGATCGCCAGCCCGCGCATCTGGTCAACAAAGTCGAGCTTGCGCACCGGCATCGTTACTGGGCCTTGCGCGCCGCCAGCACCGCGCCGACTTTGTCGCTGATCTGCTGAACCGAGAACGGTTTGGGCAGAAAATCGACATTGGTAATATCGATTTCGTTGCGCAGTTGCTCTTCGGCATAGCCGGACATGAACAGCACCGGCATCCCCGGCACGATCCGGCGCATTTCGCGGGCCATCGTCGGCCCATCCAGCGCCGGCATGACCACGTCTGAAACAACCAGATCAAAACCCTGCCCATCGGCGAAGAGTTCCAGCCCTTCATCGCCATCGCTGGCGGTGGTCACATCATAACCCGTCCGGGTCAGCGCGCGCTGCGCAACTGTGCGGACCATATCTTCGTCTTCGACCAGCAGGATCCGCCCGCCCCCGGCCCATGCCGAAGTTCCGGCCGGCTCGCCCCGCCCGATCCGGGCCGGCTGTTCGCCAGCACCGGGGTGGTAAACCGGCAGATAGACGCTGAACGTGGTGCCACGCCCGGGAGCGCTATCGGCGAAGATGAACCCGCCTGATTGCTTGACGATCCCATAGACCGTCGACAGCCCCAGCCCGGTGCCCTTACCGGTTTCCTTGGTGGTGAAGAACGGTTCGAAAATCTTGCCAAGATGGTCCGCCGGGATGCCGGTGCCGGTATCGGTTACCACCAGCGCGGTATAATCCGCCTGTGGCATGATCCCGCCCTGCTTGGCCCGCACATCGGCCGCAGACACGCGCCGGGTCGCCAAGGTCACTTTGCCGCTGCCATCGCCCTTGGCCTGGATCGCATCGCGCGCGTTGACGACCAGGTTGACGATCACCTGCTCCAACTGGGTCGGATCGGCCCGGACCGCCCCCAGATCGCGATCATGGGTGACCGACAGCTGGATCTTTTCGCCGATCAACCGCTTGAGCAGGTGCGAAACATCAGACACCACATCGGGCAGTTGCAGCACTTCGGGCCGCAAGGTCTGCTGGCGTGAAAATGCCAGCAATTGCCGGGTCAGACTGGCCGCGCGGTTGGAATTGGCCCGGATCTGCTGGATATCATCGTAATCGCTGTCCCCCGGGGTATGGCGCAGCAACATCAGATCGCACGTACCAAGGATTGCGGTCAGCACGTTGTTGAAATCGTGCGCCACGCCGCCCGCCAACTGGCCCACCGCCTGCATCTTGGTGGCCTGCGCCACCTGCCGTTTAAGCCGGGTTTCCTCGGTCGTGTCGGTAATCCCGATCAGCACAGTGGCATCACCCAGCCCGCGCACCCCAGCAATGCTGAGCGATACCGGTTCTTCGGGCTGGCTGCGCAGCCGCACGGCAATATCGCCGCTGCCGGCCTGCCCCTGCGCGAACCGGCGGATCGCGTCCGCAAACGGACCTTTATCTTCCTGCACCACCAGGTCGGTCGGATATGTTGGCAGGGGATCGCCATCACGGGCCGCCGCACGCATGAAGGCCGGATTGGCGAACAGCAAGCGCCCATCGCGATCCGCCATCGCCAGCCCCAGCGGCAATTGCCCCAACAGCGCTTCGAGGTGGGGAACCGCGGCAGTTGCCTCGCTCGCGCCGCTGCCAAAACCGATCCCGTGATCGGCCACCAGCATCAGCGATGGCGCGGCCGCATAATCGGGAACGCCGGGCGCATCGGGATCAATCACCGGCACGTGGAACATCGTCAACGGCGCGCCGCGCTTGCCATCGCGCGCCCAGGTAATCTGGCCCTCATCATCCTGCCGCAGCAGCGCGACGAAGTCTTGCCCGGTCAGCAAGGCCGCGGCATCGCCCACCGCGCGCAGCGCAAATCCAGCGCTGGTTGCGCGGATGGTGCCATCAGGATCGACGATAGCGGCCGTGATCCCGGCCTCTGCCAACCCGCAACCCAACTTTCCGCCAAGGTGCGGGACCAGTTCGGCAACCGGATCGGGAACCGACCGCGGCGTGATCGTCCAGACCAGATAATCATCGCCGCGCCCGGCGCGTAAGGCGTGGACGGCCCAACGCCCACCCAGCACTTCAACCGGATCGGCACTTCCGGCGCCATCGCGCCACCCAGCCCGGCCAACGCGCGCCAATTGCTCCTGCGCCGCCCCTTGGGCCGGCAAGCGCGGCGGCGGGTGTTCGCTACCGAACCAGTCCTCATAGCGGCGATTGGCACAGACCAGCCGACCGGCCCGATCGATGATCGCCACTGCGGCATCGGCCCGATCGATTGCCGCAACCGTGACCGACCAATCAGGCATGGCGAATTCCGGCGCGGGCGCGGCACGGCGCAGCCGCGCAATTGCCCATGCGATGCCGCCCAACGCCGCCACCCCGGCCAGAAACGCGATCGCCACCAGCGCTTGACCGGCACCCAGCCAGACCAGCGCCGCACTGGCCATGATTGCCGCGCCGGGCATGATCCACGCGCCAGTCGCCGCCTGCAACCCGGAAGCGGCGCGGTTCATCCCGCGGGTTCCCGCAGCCTGGCCACCGCCAGCCGCTGCGCGCGCTTGCGCCCAACCCACCAGCGCCAGCCCAGGCTGGTCAGGAAATACCCCAACACCGAAAGCGTGGTGGCGATCACCAACAACCCGAAGGCCGTTTCCAATCCCACCCCGGTCATCACTTGCAACAAATGGTCGGTCTGGGTCTGTTGCATCGCTTCGCTGAGCGGCTGGATTCCGGTCATCTCGTCAAGCCGCAGCACCGCTTTGCCGATCTTGTAGGCGGCCGGGAAGATCAGCACCCACGTGGCGGGATTGCTGCTCCACGTGCTGAAGATCGCAACCGGGACGTTGGCCCGCACGAACACCGCCGTAAACGCCGCAACCGCGCTATGTGCGAACGGGATCATCACCCCGACGAATAACCCCAGCGCGATCCCACGCGGAACCGAACGGCGGTTGAACCGCCACAAATCCGAACGCAGCACGCGGTGGGCGAATGGGCGCACCCAGCGGTTGCGCTCCAGCGCTTCGCGGGTCGGAATCGCCCCCCGGCCCCACGCGATCAGCTTGTGCTTCACGCCGCCACCTTACCCTGCGAAACCCGGCGCTTGTGCGCCACCCAGTTGCGCCACAACAGCCCGCTGACCAGATAGCTGATCGACGCGCTGACCACCGCCACGACCACCAGCCCAAACGCCAGCACTTTGCCTTCGGCCGTGATCCATTCCAGTACCTGCCACAGGTCCATCGTGCTGAACACTTTATCGATTGCGCCGCCGGCGCGGCTATCGACATGCAGCACCACCCCGCCGACTTTGTACGAAAACGCCCAGATCAGCGGCGTGGTGAATGGATTGGTGATGAACGTGGTCAGCGCGGCAACCGGAACGTTGGCGCGCACGGTAAAGCACAGCACCGCCGAAAACACGATCTGCGCGAACGGCAACAGGATGCCCACCAGCACACCCAGCGCCACCCCGCGCGGCACCGACCGCCGGTTGAACCGCCACAGATCGCGTTGCAGCACGTTGGCCGGGATCCAGCGGCTTTGCGCCATCTGCTGATGGGTTGGCATCGCGCGCTGTGCCCATGCCGCAAATCGGTTCAAAAGCGCGCTCATTTATAGTCTCGCATGATCCGCGCCTGATCGCGCTTCCAATCGCGTTCCTTGATCGTCGCGCGCTTATCCGCAACGTTCTTGCCCTTGGCCAGGGCCAGTTCCACTTTCGCACGGCCGCGGCCATTGAAATAGACCGACAGCGGCACCAGCGTCATGCCCTTGCGTTCCACCGCGCCGGTGAACCGGGCAATTTCGCGTTCGTGCAGCAGCAACTTGCGCGGGCGTTTGGGTTCGTGGTTGTAACGGTTGCCGTGGCTGAATTCGGGGACGTTGCTGTTGATCAGCCAAACTTCACCGTTCTTCACTTCGGCATATGCCTCGGCAATCGAACCTTCGCCGAACCGCAGGCTTTTCACTTCGGTCCCGGTCAACGCGATTCCGGCTTCGAGCGTGTCTTCGATATGATAATCGAACCGTGCACGGCGATTTTCCGCGACGACTTTCTTCTTGTCGAACTGGGCGTGAGTGGGACGAGCCATGATCCGCGCCATGTAAGGCGCGGCGGGGCAAAAGGGAATGCCCCACCCCTGCTTAAATTACCCGATTTCTAGATCAGCCCGGCGTGATCCAGCGCAGCATCGACCGCCCGGCGGGCTTCGGCGCTGCACGCCACCAGTGGCAAGCGCACGTCTTCGCCCAGCCAATCGTGGATTCGGCTGAGCGCATATTTGACCGGCCCGGGCGAAGCATCGGTGAACATCGCCCCGTGCAGTGGGAACAAGCGTTCGTTCAGTTCGTGCGCGCGTGCGCTGTCGCCGGCCATCGTCGCGGCCTGAAAATCGGCGCACAGCCGCGGAGCAACGTTGGCAGTCACCGAAATGCAACCCACCCCGCCCGAGGCGTTAAAGCCCAGCGCGATATCGTCGTTGCCGCACAGCTGGCAGAAGTCCGCACCAAGGGCCATGCGATGCGCAGTCACGCGGGTCAGATCGCCGGTGGCGTCCTTGATCCCGATGATCCGGTCCGGATAACGCCGGGCCAGTTCGGCCGCAGTTTCGGGCTTGATATCGGTCACCGTGCGGCCGGGCACGTTATACAGCACGATCGGCAGATCGACTTGTTCCGCCAGATAGCTGAAATGCGCGATCAGCCCGGCTTGGCTCGGCCGGTTGTAATAAGGCGCAACCATCAACGCCGCATCGACGCCGCAATCTTTCGCCACCCGCATATGCCACAACGCAGTCTGGGTATCGTTCGATCCGCAGCCGGCGATCACCGGCACCCGGCCAGCGGCCTGTTCGACGCAGATCGCGAACAGGCGGTGCTGTTCTTCGCTGGTGATGGTTGGTGCTTCGCCCGTCGTCCCGCAGGGGACCAGCGCGTTCGAACCATTGTCGATCTGCCAGTCCACCAGCCGGCGGAACGCAGCTTCATCAATCGCCCCGTCGCGAAAAGGAGTCACCAGAGCCGGAATCGAGCCGGAGAACATGGACTTTTCCCTTGCACCTGTCCCATAGAGGCGGCCCATCCGCCGTAACACCACCGGGACATCGTTGTTCAGCG
>JBDKLL010000166.1:0-3353 GCA_039795595.1 Pseudomonadota bacterium | reverse complement strand
AGATCAAGGAGTCGAACATGGTCCCCCGTTATGCCCGCCCCGCGATGGTTGCCATCTGGGAACCGGAAGAACGCTACAAGATCTGGTTCGAAATCGAAGCCCACGCCACCGAAAAGCTGGGGGAACTGGGCGTCGTTCCGGCCAGCGGCGCCAAGGCGCTGTGGGACTGGTGGGCCACCAAGCCCGCGATCGATGTCGCCGCAATCGACGCGATCGAAGCCGTGACCAAGCACGATGTCATCGCCTTTCTTGACTGGGTAGCGCAACAAGTCGGCCCCGAAGCCCGCTTCATGCACCAGGGCATGACCAGTTCGGATGTGCTCGATACCACGCTGGCGGTGCAGATGGCACGGGCGGCGGATATCCTGCTTGATGATCTGGACCAGCTGCTCGCCGCGATCAAGCGCAGGGCCTATGAACACAAGTTCACCCCCACCATCGGCCGCAGCCACGGGATTCATGCCGAACCGACGACCTTCGGGCTCAAGCTGGCCGAGGCTTACGCCGAATTCAGCCGGTGCAAGACCCGCCTGATCGCCGCCCGCGCCGAAGTGGCAACTTGTGCAATTTCCGGCGCAGTTGGCACCTTCGCCAACATCGATCCGGCGGTGGAAGAATACGTGGCCGAAAAGCTGGGGCTGGCGGTTGAACCGGTGTCCACCCAAGTCATCCCGCGCGATCGCCACGCAATGTTCTTTGCCACGCTGGGCGTGATCGCCAGTTCGATTGAACGGCTCGCCGTTGAAATTCGCCACTTGCAGCGCACCGAAGTGCTCGAAGCCGAGGAGTATTTCGCACCGGGGCAAAAGGGTTCGTCGGCCATGCCGCACAAGCGCAACCCGGTGCTGACCGAAAACCTCACCGGGCTGGCCCGCGTGGTGCGTTCGGCGGTTACTCCGGCGCTCGAAAACGTGGCGCTGTGGCACGAGCGCGATATCTCGCACTCGTCGGTCGAACGCTATATCGGTCCCGATGCCACCATCACACTCGATTTCGCGCTGGCCCGCCTGACCGGGGTGGTCGACAAGCTGCTGGTCTATCCCGAACGGATGCAAAAGAACCTCGACCGGATGGGCGGGCTGGTCCATTCGCAGCGCGTGCTGCTGGCGCTGACGCAGGCCGGGCTGGAACGCGATGCTTCGTACCGGCTGGTGCAACGCAACGCGATGAAGGTGTGGGAATCCGACGGCCAGCTCAACCTGCTGGAACTGCTGAAAGCCGATCCCGAGGTGACCGCCGCGCTTTCGGCCAAGGACCTCGAAGACAAGTTCAACCTCGATTATCACTTCAAGGCGGTCGATACGATCTTTGCCCGGGTGTTTGGCGAATAAGAGGAGCCCGCGATGCTGCGATTGCTGAAAGGGCTGCTGGCGCTGGCGGTGATCGCGTTCATCGCGCTTTTCATCTGGGGCTATGCGCCTGATACCGATCCGGTCGCGATGCGCGCCAAATATGCCAATGCGGCATCGCAGTTCGTGCCGATCGGCGCTGGCCTGACCATGCATGTCCGCGATGAAGGTCCGCGCGATGGACCGGTGCTGGTCTTGCTGCATGGCTCGAATGCTTCGCTGCACACATGGGAACCGTGGGTTGCCCGGCTGAAGGCAAAATACCGGATCATCAGCCTTGACCAGATCGGGCATGGGCTGACCGGCCCCAACGCCACCGGCCGCTATGATAGCGACGCATTCGTGGAAACGCTGGACGCGCTGATGATCCGGCTTGGGGTTAACCGGTTTGCACTGGCGGGGAATTCGATGGGCGGGTTCGTGGCATGGGAATATGCCTTGGCCCACCCTGACAAACTGACGCATCTGGTGCTGATCGATGCCGCCGGGCCGCCGGAAGATCCGCACAAACAACTGCCGATCGGGTTCCGCATTGCCCGCGCCCCCGGAATTAGCCGGTTGGCGCTGGTGTTTACCCCGCGGGCGCTGTTCGATCGTTCGCTGCATCAGTCGGTATCGAACCAAGCGGTGGTGACCCCGGCGGTGGTTGACCGGTATTGGGAACTCAACCGCTATCCGGGCAATCGCGAAGCCACCGGACGCCGGTTTGCGGGCTATGCATCGCGCAGCCGTGATGTGGGGCGCGTAGCCGAGATCAAGGTGCCAACGCTGATCCTGTGGGGCGCGAACGACAAACTGATCCCGGTCAGCGGGGCAAACTGGTTCGCGGCGCGGATCAGAGGTTCGCACAAGATCGTCTATCCGGGGATCGGGCACATCCCAATGGAAGAAACGCCCGACCGTTCGGCCGCCGATCTTGATGCCTTCCTGTCGAAGCCCTTCCCATCGGCGGCCGGATTGCCTAGCATCCCTGCCAAGTCCTGATTGATGAAGGGGGCCGCCGCCCATGCAACTCATCCGCACTATCGGCCTGGTCCTGCTGGCAATGGCCTTTTCGGCCTTTGTCGCCATGAACTGGGAAAGCGCGCCGGTTCGGTTCTGGCCGCTAGGCAATGGTGATTTCCTGCGGTTTGATTGGCCAGTGGGGTTTACCGCGGTGTTCTTTTTCGGGTTGGGGCTGGTGCCGATGTGGCTGCTGGCCAAGGCCGCGCGCTGGCGGCTGATGCGGCGGATCGCCGCGCTGGAAACCAGCCTGCACGCCGTGGCCACTGATGATCCCACCCTTGTTGCTTCCACTTCGCAGCTTGATGCTGCCACTCTGAATGATCGTACCCACTGATATGTCGAACCCGATTTACCTTGCTCTCGACCTGCCCCGCCTCGACGCGGCGGAAGCCCTTGCCAACACGGTCAAAGGGCACATCGGCGGGATCAAACTCGGCATGGAATTCTTCTATGCCCACGGCCACCACGGGGTGCATGAAATCGCCAAGCTTGGCCTGCCGATCTTTCTCGACCTGAAACTGCACGATATCCCGAACACCGTGGCTTCCGCGATGCAGGCGATTCATGTGCTGGAACCGGCGATTGTCACGGTCCACGCTGCGGGTGGCCGGGCGATGATGGAAGACGCCAAAGCTGCGGCAGGCGAACGCTGCAAGGTTGTGGCGGTGACCGTGCTGACCAGCCTTGACGATGCCGATCTGGCTGCGGCCGGGGTGGCCAGCAATGCCCACGATCAGGCAATGCGGCTGGCCGATCTGGCGCATTCGGCCGGGCTGGACGGGATCGTCTGCTCGGGCCAGGAAGTGGGCGCGGTGTATCGCCAGTGGAAGGATGGCTTCTTCGTCGTCCCCGGGCTGCGCCTGCCCGATGGCAAGGCCGGCGACCAGAAACGCACCGTAACCCCGCGCGCAGCCCGCGATGCCGGGGCCAGCGTGCTGGTCATCGGCCGCCCGATCAGCCGGGCCGATGATCCCGTGGCCGCGGCCCGGGCGATCGAAG
>JBDKLL010000165.1:0-20936 GCA_039795595.1 Pseudomonadota bacterium | reverse complement strand
CCCGCGCCGATGAATCGCTAGAGAGGGCCGCAAAGGCGGTAATTCCGCACGAGCGACAGGGACTGACATGGCAACCTTTTCTCTTCCCGCGAACAGCAAGATCAAGGGCCAAGGCTTTCATTACAAGGCCGAAGGTGCCGCCCGGGTGAAGAAGTTCACCGTCTATCGTTACGATCCCGACAGCGGCGAAAACCCGCGTTACGACACGTTCGAAATCGATCTGGACAACTGCGGCCCGATGGTGCTCGACGCGCTGATCAAGATGAAGTCGGAAATGGACCCGACGCTGACCTTCCGCCGTTCATGCCGCGAAGGCATCTGCGGTTCGTGCGCGATGAACATGAACGGCCGCAATGGGCTGGCCTGCACCACCGCGATGGAAGATCTGGCGGGCGATATCCGCGTCACGCCGCTGCCGCACATGGAAGTGGTCAAGGACCTGGTTCCCGATTTCACGCACTTCTACGCCCAATACGCCTCGATCCGCCCGTGGCTGCAAACGGTCAGCACCACGCCTTCGGGCAAGGAACGTCTGCAATCGCCCGAACAGCGCGAACAGCTTGATGGGCTGTACGAATGCATCCTCTGCGCCTGCTGTTCCACCTCGTGCCCGAGTTACTGGTGGAATTCGGACAAGTTCCTTGGTCCGGCGATCCTGCTGCAGGCCTATCGCTGGCTGGCTGACAGCCGTGATGAGATGACCGGTGAACGGCTGGACGAGCTGGAAGATCCCTTCCGCCTCTATCGCTGCCACACGATCATGAACTGCGCGAACGTTTGCCCCAAGGGGCTGTCCCCGGCCCGCGCGATCGCCGAAATCAAGAAAATGCAGGCGGAGCGCCACGTCTAAGTGAGCGAACCGCGCGATTTCCGCTATGAACCAGACCCGGACAATCCGGGCTGGCATAGCTGGAACCTGTCTGACGATACCCGCTTCAATGCGCAAACCATGGGCAACATGCTGGTTCGCGCCGAAGGCCCGCGGCTGTGCCGGGTGCGGATGTTTCCTGAACGCCGCCACACCAACCTGCTGGATATGGTCCACGGCGCGGTAACGCTGGCGCTGATCGATATTTCGCTGTTCGCCGCGATGCGCACCTTGCTGATGGGCGATGCGGCCGCGGGATCGGTAACGCTGGAACTGTCGAGCCAGTTCATCGGCGCTGGAAAACCTAACCAACCGCTCGATGCCGTGGTCGAAGTGATGCGCGAAACCCGGCGGATGGTGTTTCTGCGCGGCACCGTGGTTCAGGGCGAACAAGACAGCAATCTGGTTGCCTCGTTTTCGGGCATCGTCCGCAAGCCTGCTGGGCAATGACCACGGTTCTGACGCGGTACGAGGAACTGGTCGCAGGCGGTGAACTGCGCCCCGATCCGCAACAGCGCGCCGCCGCCCAGCGGCTGGCCCAGTTGCAGCACGAACTGGAAGCTGCACCGGCGA
Source organism: Pseudomonadota bacterium (assembly GCA_039795595.1). Taxonomy (GTDB): domain Bacteria; phylum Pseudomonadota; class Alphaproteobacteria; order Sphingomonadales; family Sphingomonadaceae; genus Novosphingobium. The sequence goes on along the minus strand of JBDKLL010000165.1, from coordinate 19,495 downwards.
ACGGCGGGATGCTGAACCGGTTGTTCAACCGCAAACGTCCACCCGCCCCCCGCGGGCTATACCTGTGGGGCGGGGTTGGCCGCGGCAAATCGATGTTGATGGACTTGTTCCACGATTGCTTGCGCATCCCGGAAAAGCGCCGCGTCCATTTTCATGCCTTCATGCTGGAAGTTCACACGCGGCTGCGCGAAGCCCGCAAAACGGAAAGCGGCGATCCGATTCCGCCGGTCGCCGCCGCGCTGGCTCAAGGCCTGCGGGTGCTGGCGTTCGATGAAATGGTGGTCAACAATTCCGCCGATGCCATGATCATGTCGCGGCTGTTCACCGCTTTGATCAAACACCACGGTGTAACCATCGTCACCACTTCCAATCGCGCCCCGGCAGAGCTTTACAAGGACGGCCTCAACCGCGAACATTTCCTGCCGTTCATCGCCCTGATCGAACGCGAGCTTGATGTCATGGCGCTGAACGGCCCGGTCGATTACCGGCTTGAGCGACTGGGCGGAATCGGCACGTGGCACACGCCGCTGGGCGACGCCGCCACGGCGCAAGTCCGCGAAGCATTCTTCCGCCTGACCGACTATTCGCCCGACGATGCCGCCCACGTTCCTGCGGCGCAGCTTGACGTTGGCGGTGGCCGGATGCTGCACGTTCCCAAAAGTTTGAAAGGCGTGGCGGTATTCAGTTTCAAACGGCTCTGCGCCGAAGCCCGGGGCGCGGCTGATTATCTGGCGATCGCGCAGACTTACCACACTGTGATCATCGTTGGCATTCCACAGATGGGGCCGGAAAACCGCAACGAGGCGGCGCGGTTCGTCACGCTGATCGATGCGCTGTACGAACACAAGGTCAAGCTGCTGGCCACGGCCGATGCCCTGCCAGAACACCTCTATGCGGCGGGCGATGGCCGGTTCGAATTCGACCGGACGATCAGCCGCCTGATGGAAATGCAGAGCGCCGATTACCTTGCCGCCGGACACGGCGAAGACTGACGGCAATCAGATTTCGAGCCGCGCGGTCAGGCGAATGTCGCGGCCCGCAAGCGGGGCATAGTCCTTAAGGAACGAGGCGTGCCGCCGGGCCACCACATCGAACAGATTGTTGGCGGAAACCACAAAGCTGAGCGGGCCGTGTTCACCCCATGGGCGCCACGTCGCTTCGGCATTAACCATCGTGTACCCTGGGGTAGCCGTTTCAAATGCCGCCACCCGGCTTTGCCCGGTTACCCGTTCCACTTCGCCGCCAATGTCCAAGCTGGGTGATTTGATCCGCAACCCGCCGAGCACACGCAGCGGCGGGATGCGCGGGGCCGGCCCTGCCCCGGTGATCGTTGCATGGACATAATCGCCCAGCAGGTCGGCAGATAGCGTCCATTCACCGCGCCGCGCCAGTTCCGCACTGGCCTGCGCCTCGAACCCATACAAGCGGGCATCCGCCTGCTGCACTTGATAGACCGGCAAACCATCTTCGATCGCACCGGTGCGAGCATCGTAGACAAAGTTCGCGAACCAGCTGTGATATGCTGATGCTTCAACCGTGAAGCCTGGCCCGCCGCCCCGCAAAATCGCCTCGATGCTGAACGCCGCTTCTTTCGCCAGATGCGGGTCCCCGATTTCGAAGGCTTCGGTGCCGGCATGCGGACCGTTGGCGAACAGTTCTTCGGCAGAGGGCGCGCGTTCGGTGCGCGACAGGTTGATGCCCAGTTTCCACTCCGGCGTCACCGCATAGGCCGCACCAAGCGCGCCGGAAATCGCGTCATAGCGCACCGATCCGGCAGGAAACTGGGGTTGCCCCACTCCCGGCTTGGCCGTCATGCGGGCCTGTTCGAACCGCGCGCCGGCTTCAACCTTCCACGGGCCGGTTTCGTATTGCTGCAGGGTGAATACCCCGATCTGGCTGGTGGTGTTGCGCGGCAGGAACGCTTCGTCACCCACCACATTGAAATCGCGGGCCATGAATTGCAGCCCGCTCGCCCCCCTCCAGCCACCGCGGTTGGCTTGGGTCAGCTCAAGCCGCCCTTCCATGCCCTGATCATAGAATGCAGTGCCGATGCCACCCGCAGGATCAAGCTCGAAGTGGCTGTAATCGCCATAAGCATAGCGGAACGACATCTTTTCGAGCAGCTTGCCATCAAAGTCCAGTTCGGCCCGGGCGTCGATCCGGTCCTGCTGGATCTGCAACCGGGGCGCTTCCTGCCCTTGCCCCGGCACCGTCGCAAACCGCACGGGAATGTCGTAAAGGCTGTCAAAATGGCTATACGCCACCCCAAGGTTGCCGGCATCGGTGATGTAAGCCACCCCGGTACCAGCCGACCAAGTGCGCGCGGCGCTGTTAGGAAGCCGCCCGGCAACCGCGGCATTGACTCCGAAATCGATCAACGGGCGTTGTGCCGGATCTGCCAAAATCTGGCTGGAAGCCTGGCTTAACAAAGCCTGCGCCCGCAAGGCCGGGGTCAACGCATAGCCACCGATGCGCAAATTCGCGCTTTTGAAATAACTGCCATCGATGTGGCCCACCCAGCCTCCGCCCAGCGGAAATTCGGCAGAGCCAGCCATGCTGCGTTCATCGGCTGCGCTGGCATAGCCGGCCAATGCGGCAAGGTGCACCGGTTCGCCCGGCACGGCGGTGGGAATGCGCTTGTCGATCACGTTGACCACGCCACCGATCGCCGCTGAACCATATTGCAACGACTGCGGCCCACGCAGCACCTCGATCCGCTGAGCCAGGAGGGGATTGACCACCGGGGCATGGTCAACCGAGGTATTCGAAACGTCGATCGCCCCGATCCCGTTGGTCAGCATCCGTACCCGTTCGCCCTGCAGCCCGCGCAGCACCGGGCGCGACGCGGTGGGGCCAAAGGACGTTGCCGTTACCCCCGGGGTGTGCGCCAGCGTATCGCCGATCGATGACCGCAGCGCCGTGGCCAGATCTTCGCCGCGCAGCACCGCCACCCCCGACAAGGCATCCTGCCGCGATCCCTGCAAGGGCGCCGTCACGACAATATCGGCGACGTCGCTGCCGTGCCGGTCATTCCGATCATCCTGCGCATAGGCTGGCCACGCCAGCAAGGCCGCAAGGCAAGTCGAAACACGCAGGGTCTGGTTCATTGCAGGTCCGTCAACAGCGGGGCCGGCCGCCGCGGCCAACCATCATCTGCGCGGCTGTTACGGCAAGGCTGGTGATGTTACAATATTACATCTTTGTGCCGCACGCCACGCTGGCTGCGCCCTTCCAAAATCCAGCTTGCCGCAAGCTGAACACCCCCAAACTCAGGAATAAAATTCCGCCGTGGGCCAAGCTTAATCAAGCCGTCTTGCTGCAAGCCCTCCGTGGTGATGGAACAAGCCAGATCCGGGAGCGCGAATCAAAAAGGCTCGCCGTGATGGCGAGCCTCATGAAGATTACGCTTATTGCAGGGCCCAAAATCAGCTGATCACGGCCGCAACGCTATACGGAAACCAAGGAGAAGCACGCGATTGCAGCCTTCTCCTTGAAATCAAAGGAAAAGATAGTCCCAGATCAGCGCCCACATAATGGCTTCCTTTCGATGAATGGAAGCCATTATGTAAATTAAAAAAATATGGTTAACAATATCTAAATAATTTTCCGCTCCAGTTGCCCCGCCATGCCACGCCTTGGCGCGATCACATCGATCAGGTCGGCCAGCCGCATCGGGCGGCCAATATGGAAGCCCTGAGCCAGATCGCAGCCCATTCGCCGCAGCGCCTCAAGGGTCACGATATCTTCGATTCCCTCCGCCACAACGACCTGCCCCATTGCGTGCGCCAACCCGATTACGCTTTCCACGATCAGGCGCTCTCGCTGGTCGGTGGTCAATGGCTGGATGAACCGCCGGTCCAGCTTGATCTCGTCGCTGGGTATTTCCGCAAGATAGGCCAGCCCGGCCTGTCCGGTGCCAAAATCATCGATCGACAAGCGAAAGCCCATCGACCGTAGGGCAGCAAGGTTGTGCTTCGCCTGCTCACGGTTCGCCATGCTGAAAGTTTCGGTGACCTCGAACGTGATCAGCCCACAATTTTCCAGCCCGCTTGCCCGAACGATATCGGCAATGCGGTGCACCAATGCGGGATGATCGACCATCCGCGCAGACAGGTTGACGCTGAACTGGAACGGTGCGGACACCCGGTTGATCTGGGCCAACATTTCGATCGACTGTTCAAGCACCCAATACGTGATGGCTTCGATCCGTCCGGCGCGTTCGGCCTGCAGGATGAAGGCATCGGGTGGAATGGCTCCGCGATCGGGATCGGTCCAGCGGATCAACGCTTCGGCACCGGAAATCCGGTGTGTGCGGAAATCGTATTGCGGCTGCAGCGCCAGCCAGATGTTGCCATTACGCAGGCCTTCATCAATGCGCGCATGCAAGGACAGTTCCCACGGCGATTCCGCCAGTCGCTGTTCGCCGAACTCTTCATAGAGTTTGCCCTTGGCATGGGCTTCGTTGGCGCTGCCTAGGGCTGACTGGATCCGGCAGAGCGCCTTGGCATCACCATTGCGATCGATCCCGAAGTGCAGCGTGGTATCCAGCACGTGCCCCGCAATTACCAGCGGGACAGAAAACAACGCGCGCAGCCCATCAAGATGTTCGACCAGCGTATCAAGCGTGCGGGTTTCCTCCAGCCAGACGAAATACCCATTATCGTTATCGAAGACCGGTCGATCCCCAGCGCCCAGCGCCAATCGCCGGGCGATTTGCCGGGCGCATTCGCCGTGCAGTTCGCGAGGGAGTGTGGCCAAAATCTGCTCGTACTGGCTGATCGTCACCGCCACCACGTCCTGCGCGCCGGTTATCCCGGCGGCAGCCATCGCGGCGATGTTCGGCAGGCCTGATGCGCTGCTAGTCAACTGCACGCGATTGCGCCACTTTTGCAAACTGCGTAGCGGTGCATAGAGCAGCATTGCCGCCAGAGTTGGCCCCACCCCGATGATCAGCGCGTTTTCCCGCAGCACCCCGGGAAGGATCGCAATCAAGCCAACCATGCCGCCATAAATCGCCAGCTTTGCGCGATAACCACGTGCGTCACGCCCGATCACCATCGCAATGGCAAACATCGCCAGCAGCGGCACCCAGCCCAGTTCAATCGCCCGCCCCTGCCCCCGCGCCTGCAAGCCAGCGATATCGACTAGCGCCGCCGGAACTTCGCCGATTCCGTAATAGCGCAGCACCATGTCGTTATCGGTGCTGGTGCTGGTCACAAAAATCTGCCGCCCGGCGATTACCCGGTCCGCCACTTTGCCCTGCAACACGGCGCGCGCATCCACCACCGGCACGCTGCGCGGATCGAAGCGCAAATCTGGATAGAGATGCCGGCCGCGCTGAGTGCGATCGGCGACCGCGGCAACCGCGGGGATCACCGCCTTGCCTTGCGCAAACCCGGCGTCCGTGCGTTCGGCATAACCCAAGAAATTGACGTCCCATGCCGAAATCGCAATCGGCGTTTCGGCTGGCCCACGAAACCGCATTGCCTGCGGCACCGACCGCATCAAGGCAGGGCTAACGTGGCTTCGTAACACCTGCGGCAGCGACCGCTTCAATGCAGGACTAACGTGGCTTCGCAGCACAAGCGTTGCCCGCCGTCCGGCCCGGGACAGCGCCGCCTTCAGCGCAGCATCCCCCGCCGCATCGGCTCCGGCAGTCTGCGGAGCATCAAGAAAGATCGCCCCACTTCCCGCAGCATCAAGACGATCGATCAAGGCTGCCTGCCGCGCAGTCGAAGCGCCGATCGCCGCCGGGTTGAGCGGCGCACCGTTATCGAGCGAGACGATCAGGACATTGGCGGCACCGGCATGGGCCCGGTTCTTAAACCAGACGTTCCAGTAAACATGATCGAACGCGTCCAGCGTCTGCGTAAACACCCCCAGCAGCACAAGGGCCAGGGTTACGCACAAGGGTGATTTGAAAAATGCGCGCATCGGCCTGTGGGGTCATTTTCCGGACACTGCGGAATAATCGCCCAATGGTTAAATTTGCCTGAAAGCGAATACGTTATGATACGTAATCGATGAGCAGCGCATTGGCAAAGTATGCCTAACGCCCTGCGGCAAGGACCACACCACCGGCACGATTACCCGTAAGGGGCTTGCCCAAAGCTACCCGAAACACGGTGAACAAGCGGTTAGTTCGGACGCAAAGTTCGTCCCGATCAATCAGATCAGCATTTCCGCCGCCGGCCCCTGCCCCAGAAACGCCGCCGGGCTGGCGCTGGCACCATAAGCCCCGGCACAGAACACCGCGACCAGATCGCCCACTTCGGCATGGGGAAAACCGCCCTTGTCAGCCAAGCGATCCAGCGGCGTGCACAAACACCCCACCACACTGGCCACTTCATCAGGCGCTTCGGCAAAGCGCGATGCGATTGCCACCGGGTAATTGCGGCGAACAACCGTGCCAAAATTGCCCGAAGCGGCAAGTTGGTGATGCAAGCCGCCATCGACGATCAGGAACAGTTCGCCGTGGCTAACCTTGCGATCGACGATCCGGGTCAGGTAAACCCCAGCTTCGCCCACCAGATACCGCCCCAGTTCGATGCAGAACTCGGTATCGTTCAGCACGGCCGGCAAAGCGGCCAACTGGTGTTCAAGTGCGCGGCCAACCGCGGCCAGATCCAGCGGCGCATCGCCCGGGAAGTAAGGAATGCCAAAGCCTCCACCCAGATTGCAGCGCGGCAAAGGGACGCCGATCGCCTCTGCCAGCCGCGCGGCCAGCGCCAGCGTTTGCGCCTGCGTTTCGGCAATCGCCGCGGCATCCAGCGTCTGACTGCCCGCAAAAATATGCAGCCCGCGCCATTCGGCCCCGGCATCAATCACCAAGCGCGCCAAGGCCGGAACGCGTTCGGCATCCACGCCAAACGGCTTGGCCCCGCCGCCCATTTTCATCCCCGATCCCTTAAGGTCGAAATCAGGGTTCACGCGAATTGCGATGCGCGGCGCAATCCCCAGCCGCTCGCCAATCACCAGCGCGCGCGCGGCTTCACCTTCGGATTCGCAATTGAGCGTCACCCCGGCACTGATCGCCGCTTCCAGTTCCGCGTCGCGCTTGCCCGGCCCGGCAAAGCTGACCGCGGCAGGCGCGATCCCGGCGGCGGCAACCAAGGCCAGTTCGCCGCCCGAGGCAATGTCGAACCCATCGACCAACTGGTCCATCAGCGCCAGCACCGGCCCGAACGGATTGGCCTTGACCGCATAATGCAGCCGCACCCGCGCCGGCAGGGCCGCGCGCAGTTCGGCCACCCGCTGGCGGATCATCGCTGCGCTATACACGAATAGCGGCGTGCTGCCCCCGGCTGCGACCAGATCCGAGGCAGCTCGCCCGGCGATCGTCAACTCACCATGGCTGACACCAAAACCGGCGGGAATCGGGCCCAGCGGCTTCATGCTGCAACCTCGGCAAGCAGCCGCGCGCGATCGATCTTGCCATTGGGGGAAAGCGGCATCGCTGCGCGCCAGTGGATCATCTTGGGCATCATGAAATTGGGAAGTTCCTGCATCAGCATGCGCGGCAAGCGCGCTTCGGGATCAACGCTATCACTAGTCGCGCGCACGATCAGGTGAACGGCCTGCCCCAACCGCTCGTCCGGGACGCCCAGCGCCACGGCTTCGGCCACCAACCCGGTTGCCAGTGCGGCGTCTTCGATCTCTTGCGGGCTGATCCGGTTACCCGCACATTTGATCAGCGCATCGCGCCGACCGGCGAAATACAGCAATCCTGCGGCATCACGCCGCACGCGATCGCCTGACCAAACAGCGATCCCGCCATATTCGGAAGCAGCGGGAGCAGGCTTGAACCGTTCGGCGGTGCGCGCGGGATCCTGCCAATATCCCTGTGCCACCAGCGGCCCGCAATGCACCAGTTCGCCTTCTTCTTCGTCGGCGGTTACCGCCCCGTGATCGCCGATCACCAGCACTTCGGCGTAGGGAATCGCACGGCCCATCGCCGTGGGATGAGCATCGATCAGCTCGGGATCAAGGAAAGTTGAACGGAACGCCTCGGTCAACCCGTACATCGCGAACAGCCGTGCCGCCGGAAACATCCCACGCAGTCGGCGCACTAGTTCCACGCTCAACGCCCCGCCCGAATTGGTCAAACGGCGCAGCTTGGCCGCCGTTTCGGGCGGCCAGTCCAGTTCGGTCAACTGCACCCACAGCGGCGGCACCGCGGCCAGCGTTGTCACCCCATGCCGGGCGATGGCTTTGATAACATCGCGCGGGGTCAGGTAATCCAGCGGCACGGCACTGGCCCCGGCATACCAGTGCGAGAGCAACTGGTTCTGCCCATAATCGAACGCCAGCGGCAACACCGCCAAAGCGCAGTCATCCGGGCGCAGCCCCAGATACCCAGCCACACTTTGCGCGCCGAGCCACATATTGGCATGGCTGAGCATCACGCCCTTGGGCTTGCCGGTGGACCCGCTGGTATACAGGATTGCAGCGAGCATAGCCGGATCGACGTTAGACAACCCAAGCGGTTCGCACGCTTTGGCGGCAGTCAATGCATCAGCTTCACCCACCACACGGCAGGTTGATGGCAGATCGGATGCATCCAGCGTAGCCAAGCGCGCCGAAGTGCCAAGCAGCAGCCGCGCGCCGCTGTCCGCCAGAATATGCGCGGCCTGTGCATGTTTCAGCAATGGATTGATCGGCACATGAACCAGCCCGGCCCGCGCTGCGGCCAGCGGCAGCAAACAGGTCAATTCACCCTTGGCGGCCCAACTGGCGATCCGCGCGCCCGGTTCTGCAACTTCGGCCTGCAACCACGCGGCCAGCCGGCCAACCCGCAGGTCCAGTTCAGCATAAGTCAGCGTGCCACCGGGCAAGACCAGCGCCGGCGCGTTCGCCTGCCCGGCAAGTGCCAGATGGTCGAGCGGTTTTGGGGCGGGATCGGGCACGGCATCCACGGGGTCAGTTGGCTCCGCCAAAGCAATAGACAGCAACCGGGAATCTGGCCCCGGTGCAGGCCCATATCAGGCCCTGAACCACGAAGTGCAAGGCGCAGATCGGCTTCACGCTGCATTGCAACATCTTGCCCCTGCGGCCCAACCCAACTAGAGCGCTGGCGAAGACCCCTTGGGAACCCAAGCGATGCCGAGCGATACCGACCAGTTGCTGCGCCAGATCCTGACCGACGCACTGGGCCTCAAACCCGGCCAGGCCGAAGGTTTCACTGCCGATACCGGCCTGTTCGGCCATCTGCCCGAACTGGATTCGATGGCGGTGGCAGACCTGCTGACGGAACTGGAAGACCGGCTGGGAATCACCGTCGACGATGAGGATATCGACGGGGAACTGCTGGCTACATATGGCAATCTGCTGGCTTATGCCGAAGGCAAACGCGCCGGTTGATGTCCCGGGCGGATGCCCGGCTTACTGGCGCGCTAAGAATTCCCGCTCGGCCACGAACCGTTCGGCATCAAGCGCAGCCATGCACCCGGTGCCCGCGGCCGTAACCGCCTGCCGGTAAGTATGGTCCATCACGTCGCCGCACGCAAAAACCCCGGGAATCGCGGTTTTGGGCGTCCCCGGCTGCACGACCAGATACCCGCTGGAATCGAGTTCAAGCTTGCCTTTGAACAAGTCGGTCGACGGGGCATGGCCAATCGCCACAAACGCACCATCGGCCGGTTCAACCGAAACTGCCCCGGTAACGGTATCTTTCAGTTCCACCCCGGTCAGCCCGCCGGGCAGGCCATCTGAACCGACAAACCGTTCAACCGCCTTGTTCCACAGCACCTTGATATTGGGATGGGCCAGCAACCGGTCCTGCAGGATCTTTTCCGCGCGCAGCGAATCGCGGCGATGGATCAGCGTTACGTCCTGCGAATGGTTGGTCAGATACAGGGCTTCTTCGACGGCAGTGTTACCGCCGCCGATTACCACCACTTTCTTGCCGCGATAGAAGAACCCATCGCACGTTGCGCAGGCGGAAACGCCCTTGCCAGACAGTTCCTGTTCACCGGGCGCACCCAGCCAGCGCGCCTGCGCGCCGGTGGCGATGACCAGCGTTTCGCCTTCATACACATCGCCGCTATCGCCGATCGCCCGGAACGGCGGGCCAGACAGGTCGACTTCGGTGATCGTATCCCACAGCATCCGCGTGCCAACGTGTTCGGCCTGCGCCTGCATTTCCTGCATCAGCCACGGCCCCTGAATTACATCGCGAAAGCCCGGGTAATTTTCGACGTCGGTGGTGATTGTCAGCTGTCCGCCCGGTTGCAGCCCTTGCACCACGATCGGCTGCAACCCGGCGCGCGCGCCATAGATCGCGGCAGACAGCCCGGCCGGGCCGGAACCGATGATAAGCATGCGCGTGGTGTGGGTTGCCATTTTCAGTCCCTGAATCGTTTCGCGCCCCATCTAGGGAGCCAGCACGCCAACGGCAAACCCGCCAGCGCATCTTTGCCCACAAGTTGACGCGCCCGCCGCTTCATCGCAAAACCGCTGGCATGACACCACATGGCCCCACTTCGAACAGCTTCATCTCCCAGCGGCTGCGCCTGCATTACGCCGATTGGGGCAATCCCGAAGCCCCGCCGCTGATCCTGCAGCATGGCGGGCGCGACCATTGCCGCAGCTGGGATTGGGTGGCCGAAGAACTGGCCAAGGACTGGCACGTGATCGCCCCCGACCTGCGCGGCCATGGCGATAGCGCATGGGTGCCCGACGGCAATTATGAAATGGCCGCATTCGTGTACGATTTTGCCCAGCTGATCCACACGCTGGGGTACGATCAGGTTACGATCGTGGCGCATTCGCTGGGCGGCAACATCGCCACACGTTACACCGGGCTATATCCCGAAAAAGTCCGCAAACTGGTGAACATCGAAGGGCTTGGCCCATCCCCCAAGGTGCGTGCCGAACGCGAAGGCGCCGGATATGCCAACCGCTTTCGCAAGTGGATCGATGAACGGCGGGCTTCATCGGGGCGGTTGCCGCGCCGCTATCCCACGCTTGAAGCGGCCTATGCGCGGATGAAGGAGGAAAATTCGTTCCTGACCGATGAACAGGCCCGGCACCTCACGATCCACGGCGCCAGCCGGAACGAAGACGGCACGTGGAGCTGGAAGTTCGATCCCTATCTCAACAACTGGCCGTTCGAAGACGTGCCGCAGGATCGCACGGATCAACTGTGGGCCGCGATTACCTGCCCGATGTTGCTGCTTTATGGGGCGGATAGCTGGGCCTCAAACCCGGAAAAGGATGGCCGGCTGGCCACGTTCAACAATCCGGTGCAGGTAAGCGAATTCGAAAACGCCGGGCACTGGCTCCACCATGACCAGTTTGACCGGTTCATGGCCGAAATTCGAACGTTTCTGTAAGCGCAGCCCGCCTGTTGGGTGAAAGCTATCCTACCAGATAGCGCGCCCGCAGCGCATCCTGCCGCGCTGCATCGACGCCAAGGTGATCAGCCAGATACGCGTCGAGATCGCCGTGCCGTTCGGCGATCCGGGCGAACGTTGTTGCCAGGTAATCAGCCTCGACCCCCATCAGCGTGCGGATCGTATCGTCATCGATATTGCCATAACGATCGCGGATCTGGGTTGCCCCGGCGGCGATCCGTGCTTCGATGTTCCCGGCGGCATTGGTCAGCACGTAATCGGCCATGATCGCATCAGGATCCACGCCCAGCACGTGCTGAAGCAACGCCACCGCGAAGCCAGTACGATCCTTGCCCGCCACACAATGCACCAGACTGGCCCCATCCTTGTGTTCCAGCACATCGAAATACCGTTTCACGATCGGGGTCAGGTTTTCCCGCCACGCGATCCCTTCATACAGCCGGATCATCGCCGCGCGCGCCTGTGCTGCCGTCAGCGCGTGCTCCGCCGCTTCCATGTGCAGGCCCAGCCCGGCGGTTTCGCCCTGATGGTACAGCACTTCAGCCGTAAAGCCGGGATGGCGGCGGCATGGCTTGGCGTCACGCTCGCTGGTGCCGCGCAAATCCACCACGGTGGTAAGGCCCAGCCCTTCGATCTGCGCAAGGTCTGCATCCGTGGCATCGCCGTGCTGCGCTGACCGCCACAGCAGCCCGGTTTTCACCTGCCCACCGTGCTTGCTGGCATAACCGCCATAATCCCGGAAATTGTGGACACCCTGCAGCGGAAGAACGCGATCGTTAAGCATCCCCCGCGATTGGCAGCACTTGGCAGCGCGCGCAAGCAATCTGTAGTGCCCCGCGCCACCGGTTTAATTCCGTACGCCACGTTCCTAGATAGGAGCCACGAAATTCCTTGGCAGGAGCAATCCCATGATCGAACTGCGCCCTTTCGCGTCGCTTGGCGGTGAAAACCACGGCTGGCTGGATGCCAAGCACCACTTCTCGTTTGCCAATTACCACGATCCGGCACGGATGAACTGGGGCAGCCTGCGGGTGTGGAACGATGATGTAATCGCCCCGCAAACCGGATTTCCGCCGCATCCCCATGCCGACATGGAAATCATCACGTATATCCGCACCGGAGCGATCACCCACCGCGACAACCAGGGCAACGAAGGCCGCACCAGTGCGGGCGATGTGCAGGTGATGTCCGCCGGCAGTGGGATCGTCCACGCCGAATACAACCTCGAAGCCGAACCGACCACGCTGTTCCAGATCTGGATCGTGCCCGATGCGCGCGGCGGCCAGCCATCCTGGGGATCACGCCCGTTCCCAAAGGGCAATCGCGCGGGCCGGTTCGTGCCGCTGGCTTCGGGATTTGCCAATGATGGCGATGCCTTGCCGATCCGCGCATCGGCGCGGGTGCTGGGCGCCACCCTCAAAGCCGGGGAAACGGCGCAGTACGCGCTGGGCACAGCCCGCAAGGCCTACCTTGTTCCCGCGGTCGGCCGCGTCGAAATCGAAGGCGTGCACATCAACGCCCGCGATGGTGCGGCAATTAGCCAGACCGAAACCTTGCTGGTTACCGCATTGGAAGACAGCGAGATCGTGCTGGTGGATGCGGCCTGATGCGGCGTGTAACCAACCCTAGCGCCAGGGCGAATAAGTAACCTAGATTACACCGATTTTCCGCTGCAAGCGATCGCACCAGAAAGGGGACGTCCATGCTGATGGATCGACGCAAGATGATCGGGGCATTGCTGTTCGGCACGGCCGCATCGCTGGCCAGCATATCCGGGGCCACGCAGCGTCCAAATGCCCCGTTCAAGTTAAGCGATCAGGAATGGCGGCGCAGGCTTGCCCCGTTGGCCTATCGCGTTCTGCGGCAGGCCGACACGGAGCGTCCGTTTTCCAGCCCGCTGCTTAACGAGCACCGCCAGGGCCAGTTCGCCTGTGCCGGATGTGATCTGCCGTTATTCAGTTCGCGCACCAAGTATGAAAGCGGGACCGGCTGGCCCAGCTTTTGGCAGCCATTGACCGGGGCCACAGGGACCTCCAGCGACTATGAAGTGGGCTATCCGCGCACCGAGGTGCATTGCCGCCGCTGCGGCGGGCATCTGGGTCATGTGTTCGACGATGGCCCCCGCCCCACGGGCAAACGGTATTGCATGAACGGCGCCGCGCTGACGTTCAAACCGGGAGCAGCATGATGAAAGGTGCAATTGCCATGCTGGGTTTGGCGGTGCTGGCAACGGTTGCGGCATGGACGGTTTCATCCGGTGCCGGACAATCGCCTGAGCGCCCCTTTCCGCCGCCCCCGCCCCAAGCCACGTCCGTTTCGGGGCGCGAGGTTGCCGTGCTTGCCGGTGGCTGCTTCTGGGGCATGGAAGGCGTGTTTGAACATGTGAAAGGCGTGCGCTCCGTCACGGCCGGCTATGCCGGCGGCACGGCCATCACAGCCAATTACGAAGCGGTATCATCCGAACGCACCAATCACGCCGAAGCGATCCGGATCGTCTACGATCCATCGGTCATCCGTTATGGGCAACTGCTGGAAATATACTTTGCCGTTGCCCACGACCCAACTCAGCTCAACGCCCAATATCCTGATGAGGGCCGCAGTTACCGTTCGGCGATTTTCCCGCTCACCCCGGCCCAGCAGCAAATCGCCGGAACCTATATTGCCGCGCTGAACCGCGCCCATGCCTTCCCCCGGCCGATTGCCACCAGAATCGAGGTTGGCAAATTCTACCCCGCTGAAGCCTATCATCAGCAGTTCATGCGCAGAAATCCCCAGCACCCCTACATCCGGCGCTGGGACATCGCCCGCGTCAATCGCCTGCGCAGCCGCTTTCCGGAATTCTACCGGGCAGGCTGATGCCCTGCCTGTTCTGCATGGCTTGGCACAAATTACCGATTTTATTGTGAAAAGTGGTAGCGGAGGAGGGACTCGAACCCCCGACACGCGGATTATGATTCCGCTGCTCTAACCAGCTGAGCTACTCCGCCACGGCTGTTGCGATCTGCTGGATCGCGTGGACAGGCGGCGCACATAGGTTGCCGTCTGCGCCCGGTCAAGCACCAAGCTTGCCGCGGAACTGCCATATGCGCAATTCGTCCCAATGCGGGTTGCGATAGAGGTGCAGGCCCAGCCCCGGAAACGCGAACGCGCGGGGCCGCAGTTGCGGTGCCAGTTCGGCCTGCAGCGCGCGGGCCGCAGCGGGTTCCACCTTGTTCTGGATCGTAATGTGCAGCCGTGGTGGGTGCTGGTCTTGCGCCGTCAGCGCGCCGTGGAAATGATCGGCGATCGTGGCCCGAATTGCCAACATTTGCGGACTAATTATGCCTAGCGCCGTCCCCCGCCCGAGATTCATCAACCCATCGATCCGCGCCGTCGGCGGGGCGAAGTCGCTAGCGATCCGGGCAAGCAGGCCGAGCAGTTCGTCCCGCAACGATGGCGCAAAGGCGTGGAACAGCGTGACATGCGCGGCAAGATGGTTGCGCTCCGGCGGGAAATGCGCGCGGCGCAGATCGTTTGCCCACCCGAACACGTCCCCCGGTAATTCCGCGGTCACGATAAACGGCGCAAAGGCAGGGTCGTTGGGCATACCCCTCGCCTAACCGATCCAGCCTCGGCGACAAGTGCGAAGTGGTTGCATTACCCGGCTTAACCGTTCACTTAATTCCGATTGGAGAGGAGACGGTATGAACCGCACACTTGGTCGCGCTGCGACAATCGCCCTGTTTCTGAGCGCGACAAGCGCCCTTGCCGGCCCGGTTCCGGCCCAGCCGGCCGTAGGAAACGCCGCCAAGCCAGCCAGCGCCGCCACGATCGCAGCGCAGCAGGCCGCAGCGGCAAACCTGCCAAGCGAAGACGGCCGCGATGCCGAATTCGCGACGCGCGGGTTCATCGCTTCGCTCAGCGATCCGCTGATCCGCAATGCGGCCGGCAAACCAGTGTGGAATGTGGCGGCTTACAGCTTTGTCGATGGCCCGGCCCCGGCCACGGTCAATCCTTCGCTGTGGCGGGAAATGTCGAACCTCAAGCAGCACGGCCTGTTCAAGGTTACCGATGGCATCTGGCAGATTCGCGGCTTTGACGTTTCCAACATGACGATCGTGGCCGGGAAGACCGGCTGGATCGTGATCGATCCGCTGACATCCAAGGAAACCGCCGCGGCTGGCCTTGCGCTGGTCAACCAGCAATTGGGCGCACGGCCGGTCAGCGCGGTGATCTATAGCCACAGCCATGCCGACCATTTCGGCGGGGTGCGCGGCGTGGTCAACGAAGCCGATGTTGCCGCCGGCAAAGTAGCGATCATCGCGCCCGACAAATTCATGGAAGAAGCCGCATCAGAAAACGTGATGGCGGGCGCGGCGATGGGCCGCCGGGCGATCTATCAGTTCGGTGTGGGCATTGCCCCCGGTACCCAAGGGCAGATGGGCAGCGGGATTGGCATGGGTACGTCGCGCGGGGACATCACCCTGATCGCGCCAACCGATACGATTACGCACACTGGCGAAACCCGCACGGTGGATGGCGTGGCGATGGAGTTCCAGATCGTTTCCGGCACCGAAGCGCCTTCGGAACTGAACGTTTACCTGGTGCCGCAGCGGGTGTTCCTATCGGCAGAAATGTCGACGTGCTCGCTGCACAATATCCTGACCCCGCGTGGGGCCAAAGTGCGCGATGCTCATGCTTGGGCAGGCTATCTTGATGAAGCCCTGCAACTTTACGGTGCGCGCAGCGACAGCGTGATTTCAAGCCACTGCTGGCCCCGCTTTGGCCAAAGCGAAGTCAGTTCGATGCTGACCAACCAGCGCGACAATTATCGCTACCTGCACGATCAAACGGTACGGTTGATGAACCGCGGCGAAACCCCGGTGGAAATCGCCGAACAAGTGCGCCAGCCGGCCGAACTGGCCGCGCAGTGGTACAACCGCGGCTATTACGGCACTTACAGCCATAATTCGAAGGCGATCTATCAGTTCTACCTTGGCTGGTACGATGCCAATCCGGCGAACCTCAACCCGCTGCCGCCCGAACCGCGTGCACGCAAATACGTGGCGGCGCTGGGCGGCACCAAAAAGGTCATCGCCTTGGCCAAGGCGGCAATGGCACAGGGTGATTATCGCTGGGCGTCAGACTTGCTCAACCAGGCCGTGTTCGCGGATGCCGCCAACCCGCAAGCCCGGGCCTTGCTGGCCGACAGCTATGAACAGCAAGGCTATCAGGCCGAAAGCGCGATCTGGCGCAACCAGTTCCTGGCCGCGGCACAGGAATTGCGCAACGGTTACAAACCGCTCGGCACGAACACGCAAAGCGCAGACATGATCGCCGCCGTTCCCACCGCGATGCTGCTGGATTCGGCCGCAACCCGGTTCGATCCGGTGAAGGCCAAGGCTGGAACCAAGGCGGGCAAACTGGCGTTTAATCTGGTGATTGCGGACCGCAAGGAATCCGCCAGCGTTGAATTGACCGGAACCACCATGCTTGGCCGGATGGCCCCGCTGGCCAGTGCCGATGCCACGATCACCGCCCCGCGCCGCTTGCTGCTGGGTCTGTTGTTCCTGAAATTGCCACTGGAACAGCTGGAAGCGTTCGGACTGAAAGTGGAAGGCAACCGCGATGCGGTGAAAACCTGGGTCGATGCGATCGATCCGATTGCCCCGGGCTTTAACATCGCCGAGCCCTGATCACGCCGCAGGGCGCGCGGGGGATCAGTACTCTCCCCGCGCCTTGCGGATCGCGTACCAGTTCTGCACATTGGCATTATGCTGGGCTAAAGTGGCGGCGAATTTATGCCCACCAGTCCCATCGGCCACCATGTAAAGCGCGTCAGTATCAGCCGGGTGCAGCACCGCGCGCAGCGCAGCCCGGCCGGGGTTGGTGATCGGCCCCTGCGGCAACCCCGCCATCGCATAAGTGTTATAACCATTGCGGGCGTGGATTTCGCTTTGCCGGATCCGGCGGCCCAGCGGCTTGCCGCGGGTGATCGGATAAATGATCGTCGGATCGGCTTGTAACCGGATGCCTTTGCGCAAGCGGTTGGCATAAAGCCCGGCCACAAGCGGCCGTTCATCCGCCTTGCCGGTTTCCTTCTCGACGATGGACGCCAGCACCACGGCCTGCGCCGGCGTTGTCACCACCAGATCGGGAGCGCGCCCGGCCCATTCCGCGGCGATGGCTGCGCGCATGGCCGATTGCATCCTTCCCAGCACCGCCGCGCGCGCCTCGCCCGGCTGAATCTCGTAACTGTCTGGCAAAACGCTACCTTCTTCCGGCACGGTCAGCGGCCCGGTCAACACCGGGTTCGCCATCAGCCGGTCATAGACCATCACCGCGGGCATCCCTTCGGGGATGAGAACAAACCGCCGCACCACTTCACTGCCTTGCAGAATCGCCAGAATGCGCGCGGCACTGGCGCGTTTCGGCAGCAGGAATTCGCCGGCCTTGATCGGTGCCTTGCCGCCCAGCACCCGCACCCGCAGCCGGAACGCCATGCCGCCGCGCACCGCCCCCTGCTGCGCCAGTTGATCGGCCACCGCGCTCAGGCTGGCGCCGCTGGCCACCCGGAAGGCCTGATCGCGCGGCAACGGCCCGGGCAGGTACCACCCGCCCAGCAGCCAGCCCAGCCCAGCCAGCAGCACCAGCAGGCCGGCCAGCAATGCCGGGAAAGGACCCCGGCGGATACGTGGCATCAGTCTTCCAGCGCCTTGACGACAACGCTGGCGTTGGTCCCGCCGAACCCGAACGAATTGTTCAGCGCGGCACGGACTTTACGCTGCTTGGCCTTGTGCGGCACGAGATCGACCCCTTCGGTCCCCTCATCGGGATTATCGAGGTTGAGCGTCGGCGGCACCACCTGATCGCGGATTGCCAGGATGCAGAAGATCGTTTCCACTGCCCCGGCTCCGCCCAGCAGGTGGCCCATCGCCGATTTGGTGCTGCTCATCGAAGCGCCGCCCAGATCATCGCCCAGCACGCGCTTCACCGCGCCCAGTTCGATCGTATCGGCCATCGTCGACGTGCCGTGGGCGTTGACGTAATCGATATCGCCCGGCCCCATCCCGGCCTTGCGCAGCGCCATCCGCATCGACAGTTCGGCACCCTTGCCTTCGGGATGCGGCGCGGTGACGTGATAGGCATCGCCCGACAGGCCATACCCCACCACTTCGGCATAAATCTTGGCCCCGCGGGCCTTGGCGTGTTCGTACTCTTCCAGCACGACCACCCCGGCCCCTTCGCCCATCACAAAACCATCGCGGTCCTTGTCATACGGACGGCTGGCCTGTTCCGGCCGATCGTTAAAGCTGCAATTCAGCGCGCGGGCCTGTGCGAAACCGGCCACGCCCAGCGGGTTGATCGTGCCTTCAGCCCCGCCGGCCAGCATCACGTCGGCATCGCCGTCCTTGATCATCCGCGCGGCATCGCCGATCGAATGGGCACCGGTAGAGCACGCGGTTACCACGGCGTGGTTCGGCCCCATCAAGCCATACTTGATCGAAACCTGACCCGAAATCAGGTTGATCAGGCGGCCATGCACAAAGTGCGGCGAAACCCGGCCCGGCCCCTTTTCATGCAGGACGATCGATTCGCTTTCGATCCCCGGCAGCCCGCCGATACCCGAACCGATCGAGCACCCCGTGCGCTGCTTGAGGTCATCGTCCATATCGACCAGCCCGGCGTCTTCCAGCGCCTGCCCGGCAGCATCGATGCCGTAAACGATGAACGGATCGACCTGCCGCTGAATCTTGTGATCGACGCGCTTGTTGGGATCAAACCCCCATGGGTGATCGGCCGGCTTTACTTCGCAGGCGATGTGGCATTTCTGGTCGGTAGCGTCGAAGCGCGTGATCTTGCCCGCACCCGACTTGCCCGCGATGAGGTTGGCCCAAGTGGTTTCCACATCCGCACCCAGCGGGGTGACCAGACCAAGACCGGTTACGACGACACGACGCATTCGCTTCTCCAAGCTCAGAAATGCAACAGGCCCAGCCCTTCACGGGCCGAGCCTGTCAAAACCCCGTAATTCCGGCACGCACCAAGGCAACCGGACGGGGCCATGCAGAGGGCATCAGCCCCCGGATCAACCCTTGTGGTCGTTGATGTACTTGATCGCATCCGAAACGGTGCTGATCTTTTCAGCAGCGTCATCGGGG
>JBDKLL010000164.1:0-4857 GCA_039795595.1 Pseudomonadota bacterium | reverse complement strand
CTTGCCGGATATCGTACACGAACACCATCATCGCCACGATCGCATCGCTGGAAAACTGCGTCGGGTTAAAGTGCAGCACGCTGCCGAACACCCCGGTCAGGGTTTCAAGATCAGGCAGGGCTGAAAGATCGATTTTGGGCAAATTCATGGTCATCCCCTTTCAATGGCGTTGCATCGCTGCAGGGCTGGCTGCCCCGCCCGCCGATCATCACCGCTTGCCCCGCCGGGAACGAATTAAAAGATTGTAATACGGACCCACTGCCAGCAGAGGTATGGCCATGACCGAAACACCGCCCACCCCGCCGCAAGGCTTTGTGTTCGATCCCGCGCGGCTGGCCAAAGGCATGATGACCCGCAACGGCCACAGTGGCTGGTTGGGGCTGGATTATCACGCCCACGGCGAAGGCTGGTTCGAACTGGAACTGCCATGGCGCGAAGAACTGGTGGGCGTGCCCGAAACCGGGGTGCTGGCATCAGGGCCGATCATCAGCCTGATGGACAACGCCACCTCGATGTCGGTGTGGACGCTGACCGGCAAGTTCGTGCCCCATGCCACGCTGGATTTGCGGGTGGATTACATGCGCGCGGCGGTGCCCGGGAAAACCGTGATCGGACGCGGCGAATGCTACAAACTCACCCGAACGATCTCGTTCATTCGTGGGATCGCCTATGAAGACGATCCAGCAGATCCGATCGCACACGTCGTCGGATCGTTCATGGCCACCCACGGAACCTACTTGTGAGCAATCCCGATCTGCCCCCTTATGCCCGCACGCTTGGCATCGACATCGATCACGATGAAAATGGTAACCCGGTGCTGTTCGTCGACTTTTCCGAACGCGTGCTCGGCCGGCCGGGCTTTCTCCATGGCGGCGCGATGAGCGGGCTGATGGAAATGGCAGCAATGGCCGCGCTGCGCGCCGAAATGGAGCGTCGCGGCGAACAGATGCGGCTCAAACCGGTCAACGTGCAGGTGGAATTCATGCGCGGCGGAACCGAACAGCGCACTTATGCGATGGGTACGGTCACCCGCGCCGGGCGGCGTGTGGCGCTGGTCAATGCGGAATGCTGGCAGGACGATCGCGATAAACCGATCGCGCTAGCGCAGATCAAAGTATTGCTCAGCCCCGCCGAATAACGACCGTAAAGCCCGGGCGCGGCGGCGGCACAGCGCCGGGTGCCAGTTCCAGCCGCGCCGCATCAGCGCGCGCGCGCACCAGCACAGCGGGCGGAACCCCCGGTTCATGCGCGATCAGATCCGCGCTGCCCAGCCAGCGCGCCTGCCGCAAGGTCAGATCATCGGGATCGTCCGTGAAGAGTGTAAATTCCTCAACAGCAGCCAACGCCCCTGCACCCTGTTCCAGCCAACGTTCAACCCCGCCCGCGGCATAATCGCTGAGCGGATCGAGCGGCCCACCCGCGGCCAGCGCGCCATCAAGCGCGCGGCGGCGCGCGCCGGGATCGGGGAACCGCGCCCGCAATGCCATTCGCACCGCGCCCAGTGCCTGTGCCAGATTTCCCAGCGTGGCCGGCAGCAGTCCTTCCAGCCGCAGGCGCAGCGCCTTGGCCAGCCCGGCGGAAACCCCGCCGGTGCCAACCGCGACCAGCACCGGCCCGCGTTCGAGCAGGCTGGGGACGGTGAAATCGCACAGCTCCGGCCGGTCCACCACGTTGACCAACAGCCCGCGCGCTTTCAGCCGCGCGGCAGCGGCTTCGGGTTCATCGTGGGCAATGAAGGCCAGCCGTGCGGCAGGGTCCGTTTCGTCCACGCAGATTGCGCCCGCGCGGTCCAGCAAGCGCCGTTTTGCATCGGCCGCATCGCCCGCACCCAGCACGATCACCGGCACACCGGCAAGGCGGTGGAACAACGGCAGGCTGGGCAAAGACGCGCTGGGCAGCATCGCGGCTGGTTCAGTCTTTCAGGAAATCGGGCACCCGCTCGGCCGCGGTGATCGCTTCGGGCAGGATCCGGTCTGCCACGACCGCGAACTGATCACCATCGACCATCACTTCGGCCACAAACCCGCGGCTGTTGTAACTGGACGCCATCGTTGCACCATAGGCACCGGCAGTGCGGAACACCGCCAGATCGCCCGCGCCGATCGCATCGATTTCGCGGTCCATGGCAAACGTATCTCCGGTTTCGCAGATCGGGCCGACGATATGCGCGGTCATCCGTTCGCCGGTGGGCTGCACCGCATCAAAATCATGCCAGGCGCCATACATCGCCGGGCGCGCCAGATCGTTCATCGCCGCATCGACGATCACGAACGGCGATTGGTTCGAACTGCGCTTGACCCGTACCACCCGGGTCAGCAGCACCCCGGCGTTGCCGCAGATCACCCGGCCCGGCTCGAACATCAGGGTCACGTCCCAGTCCTTGGTCACGCGCGCCACCATCTGGGCATAGGCTTCGGGCGTGGGAAACACTTCGCCGGCGCGGTAGGGCACGCCCAGCCCGCCACCCAGATCGACGTGGGTGACACTCTGCCCCGCCCCGCGCAGTTCGGCGACCAACGCGCCAACTTTGCCAAAGGCCTCCTCGAACGGCTCCAGCTGCGACAACTGGCTGCCAATGTGCACCGCAACCCCGCGCATCTCCAACCCGGGCAGCGCCGCCAACCGGCTGTAGATCCCAACTGCACGATCGATCGGCACGCCGAACTTGTTTTCGGCCTTGCCGGTGGAAATCTTGGCATGGGTGCGCGCATCGACATCGGGGTTCACGCGCAGCGCACACGCCGCGCGCAACCCGCGCTCCGCCGCCAGCGCCGCAAGTTCCAACCCTTCTTCCTCGCTTTCCAGGTTGAACTGGCCGATCCCGGCTTCAAGCCCGGCGATCATTTCATGGCGCTGCTTGCCCACGCCCGAAAACACGATGTCCGCTGCCGGCATCCCGGCGGCCAGCGCCCGCGCCATTTCGCCCGCGGAAACCACATCCGCACCCAGCCCTTCGCGCTGCATCACCCGCAGCACCGCAAGGTTTGGATTGGCCTTGATCGCGAACGCGATATGCACCCGCGGCAGGATCGACAGCGCATCGCGGAACACCCGCGCGTGGCGTTCCAGCGTGGCGCGCGAATAGACGTAAACCGGCGTGCCAACCGCATCGGCAATCGCGCTCAGCGGCAGATCTTCAGCGTAAAGCACGCCGTCGCGGTATTCAAAATGGTCCATGGTCAGGAATCTTTCAGTCGGAAGGGGGCAGGTCGAAGGGGTCTTGCGAGCGTTCTTCCGAACGTTTTCGCAATTCGACGCTGCGTTCCGGCGCCGCTTGCGGCGTGGGTTTCATCAGGGCTTCGGCGCTGGGCCGGTCACCCCGGCCATAAGGCGCGGGCGGCAGCGCATTGCCCTCCCGCGGTTTAAGATCCGCGCGCTGCCCGCAACCAGCCAGCCCGGCCAAGACCGGGGCAAGGATCAGCATAGGCAGGACACTGCGGCGCATCGGCGCGAATCACTCCAGACCAAGCGCGGTGCGCGCGGCGGCCACTTGCGCCCTTACCTGTTCGGGCGCGGTTCCGCCATAGCTGGCGCGTGCCGCCACCGATGCTTCAACCGACAGCGCAGCAAACACCCGCGCGTCGATCCGCGGATCGATCGCCTGCAAATCGGCCAGCGGCAACTGATCAAGTGCCAGGGCCCGGCTTTCTGCCAACTTGACCGCAGCGCCAGTGATATGGTGGGCTTCGCGGAACGGAATGTTCGCCTGCCGCACCAGCCAATCCGCCAGATCGGTTGCCGTGGCATAACCCAGTTCGGCCGCCTGCCGCATCCGATCGGTGCGGAAGGTGGTGGCTTCGACCATCCCGGTCATCGCCGCGATGCACAACGTCAACAGCCCGGCAGCCTCGAACACCGGTGGCTTATCGTCCTGCATGTCCTTGGAATAGGCCAGCGGCAGCCCCTTCATCGTGATCATCAAGCTGGTCAGGCACCCGGCGATCCGCCCGGCATGACCGCGCACCAGTTCGGCGGCATCCGGATTCTTCTTCTGCGGCATGATCGAACTGCCGGTCGACAAGCTATCCGGCAGCGCGACAAAGCCGAATGGCTGGCTGGCCCAGATGATGAATTCTTCCGCCAGCCGCGACAGGTGCAGCGCGGTTTGCGCCGCGCTCATCAGGTAATCGAGCGCGAAATCCCGGTCGGACACCGAATCCAGGCTGTTGCGGGTCGGCCCGGCAAAGCCCAGCGCCGCCGCCGTGGCGTGGCGGTCGATCGGAAAACCCGTGCCAGCCAGCGCCGCGGCGCCCAGCGGCGATTGGTTCATCCGCGCGCGCGCATCGGCAAACCGGCTGCGATCGCGCCCGATCATTTCGTAATAGGCCATCAGGTGATGCCCCAGCGTGACCGGCTGCGCGGTTTGCAGGTGGGTGAACCCGGGCATGATGCTGGCGGCGTGTTCGCCCGCGCGGTTCACCAGCGCCACTTGCAGCGCGTGCAGCCCGGCATCGGCGGCTTCGCAGGCTTCGCGCACCCACAGCCGGAAATCGGTGGCCACCTGATCATTGCGGCTGCGCGCGGTGTGCAGCCGCCCGGCGGCAGGGCCGATCAATTCGGCCAGCCGGCTTTCGGTGGTCATGTGAATGTCTTCAAGGTCCCAGTTTTCGGGCACCCCGTTGGCCGCATATTCAGCGGCAACCTGATCCAGCCCGCCGGCAATCGCGGCGGCATCTTCGGCCGAAACGATGCCTTGCCGCGCCAGCATCGCCACGTGCGCCTGCGATGCGGCGATATCTTGCCGCCACAGCGCCTTGTCGAACGGGATCGAGGCATTTATCTCGCGCATGATCGCCGACGGCCCGCTGGCGAACCGTCCGCCCCACATCTGATTGGAGCTGCCCTTGTTATCGTCCC
>JBDKLL010000163.1:0-14447 GCA_039795595.1 Pseudomonadota bacterium | reverse complement strand
CCCTCGAAGCGCTCGAAGCCGATCACGACTTCCTGCTGCAGGGCGGCGTGTTCACCAAGGACCAGATCGAAAGCTACATCGAACTCAAGTGGCCCGAAGTGCTGCGTTGGGAAACCACGCCGTCGGCCGTGGAATTCGATATGTACTACAGCGCCTGATCCCCGCGATCAGCCCTGCCAGAAAGGGGCGTCCGGAGCGATCCGGGCGCCCTTTTCCGTGGCGCGGCAGTGCTTTTCATTTTCCTACTTGGCCCGCCCGTGCCTAATAAACGCGCCTCCGTCCCTACGCCGAGGCCGCCATGACTGCTGATCCATCCGCCGCTGCCGCTTTTTTCAACGCGCTCGATCGCATGGTTGCGCAGCATCAATCCGCGCCGGCGGCATCTCCCCCGCCACCCCGGCGCATTGGCCCGGCCGGGCTGGCGTTGATCAAGCAATTCGAAAGCTGCGAAAAACGGCGGGCTGATGGCCGCATCGAAGCCTACCCCGATCCGGCCACCCGCGGCGCGCCATGGACGATCGGCTGGGGCGCAACCGGGCCCGAAATCAGGCACGGCACGATCTGGACGCAGGCGACCTGCGATGCCCGGCTGGCCGCCGATCTGGCCCGCGCGGCCCGGGCCGTGGCCAAAGCGCTGGGTTCCGCGCCAACCAGCGCGGCGCAGTTCGATGCGCTGGTCAGCTTTCAGTTCAACACCGGAGCGATTGCGCGCGCGGCGCTGACCCGGCTGCACAAAGCGGGCAGGTTCACCCTTGCCGCGGCCGAATTCGCCCGCTGGAATCGTGCCGCAGGCAAACCGCTGCCCGGCCTAACCCGGCGGCGTGCGGCCGAAGCGGCACTTTATACCCGCGGTTAGGCCCAACATGGGCGCATCCTGCAACATCCAGCTTGCAATCGTGCGCTGCGATGCCGACATATGGCCAGTTAATCGCACCATTAAAGGGAGATTCGCGATGCGCGAGAGGCTGCAACACTACATTGACGGCAAGTGGGTCGACAGCGAAGGTGGCAAGCGCCACGAAGTGATCAATCCGGCTACTGAAGAAGCGGTTTCGGTTATCACGCTGGGCACCAAAGCCGATGTCGACAAGGCGGTTGCCGCCGCTCGCCGGGCCTTCAAGACCTGGAGCAAGACCACCCGTGAAGAACGCATCGCGGTGATGGAACGTATCGTCGCCGAATACAAAAAGCGCGCAGGCGATCTGGCCGTGTCGATGGCCGAAGAAATGGGCGCTCCCGTTTCGTTCGCCGGCACTGCGCAAGTTGGCGCCGGCATTGGCGGGTTCATGGGCACGATCGAAGCGCTCAAGAACTTCGAATTTTCGGAACCGGGCAACGGTTATACCGTGGTCTATGAACCGATCGGCGTGGTGGGCATGATCACCCCGTGGAACTGGCCGCTCAACCAGATCGCGCTCAAAGTTGCGCCGGCGCTGGCCGGCGGCAACACGATGGTGCTCAAGCCTTCGGAAGAATGCCCCACCAACGCCGCGATCTTTGCCGAAATTCTGGATGCCGCCGGGGTTCCGCCGGGCGTGTTCAACCTGGTTCAGGGCGATGGCCCGGGCGTTGGCACCGCAATCAGCAGCCACCCCGACATCGAAATGGTCAGCTTTACCGGTTCGACCCGCGCCGGGATCATGGTGGCCAAGGCCGCGGCCGATACCGTGAAGCGCGTCCATCAGGAACTGGGTGGCAAGTCGCCCAACCTGGTGCTGCCGGATGCCGATTTCGTCACCCACCTCACGCCGACCGCGATGGGGCCGCTGGTCAACACCGGCCAAAGCTGCATTTCGCCCACCCGCATCCTTGTCCCGCGGGAACGCGAAGCCGAAGCTGCTTCGTTCCTTGCCGCGATGTATTCGGCCACCCCGGTTGGTGATCCGATGGCCGAAGGCAACCACCTTGGTCCGGTCGTCAACAAGGCGCAGTATGACAAGATCCGCGGCTTGATCCAATCGGCGATCGACGAAGGTGCCAAGCTGGAAACCGGTGGCACCGACCTGCCGCCCGGCGTCAACCGTGGCTACTTCATCCAGCCGACGGTGTTTTCGGGCGTGACCGAAGACATGCGCATCGCCAAGGAAGAAATCTTTGGCCCGGTTGCCACGATCATGGCTTATGACAGCCTTGATGAGGCGATCGAAATCGCCAACAACACCGAATACGGTCTGTCGGCCGCGATTTCGGGCGATCCGGCCAAGGCCGCCCCAATCGCCGCGCAACTGCGCGCCGGCATGGTGGCGATCAACAACTGGGGCCCCAGCCCGGGCGCACCGTTCGGTGGCTACAAGCAATCGGGCAATGGCCGCGAAGGCGGCTTGGCCGGGTTGAAGGACTTCATGGAAATGAAGGCCATCAGCGGCTTACCGGCCTAAGGCCCAACCCGCCCCCCGGCCAGATCAGGCCCGGGGCAAGGCACAAGAAAACCCCCTTCCCGCACTGCCGGAAGGGGGTTTTTCTATGTCCGAAACGATCCGGCTTACTGGTGGCGATAGACCGCGCGTTCGTGCGAAAACGCCTTGAACCCGAAGTACCCGTGATAACTGCCCATCCCGCTCTGGTTGACCCCGCCGAACGGCAGGTTGTTTTCCAGATAATGCGAGAACACCCCGTTCACCGTCACCCCGCCCGATGACGTGCGGTTCAGCACTTCCTGCACGTTGGCTTCATCGTTGCTGTAAACGTACAGCGCCAGCGGCTTGTCGCGCGCTTCGATATAGCTGATCGCCTGATCGAGCGTGTCATACGTCATCACCGGCAGCACCGGCGCGAAGATTTCATCCTGCAGGATCTTCATCTGCGGGGTCACGTTGGTCAGCATCGTCGGGTGGATGGTCAGGTCTTCGGCTTCCAGCACCCCGCCCACGGCCACGGTGGCCCCTTGCGCCACGGCATCATCGAACATCGTCTTAACGCGCGCAAAGTTGGCTTCGTTGACAATCTGCGCGATGCCTTCCTTGCGGATCTTGCCATCTTCGCCGTAAAGGTTCTTGGCGACATTGGCCTTGAACCCTTCAACCAGCCGGGCCTGTTCGCTTTCCTTCACGAACACGTAATCCGGGCAGATGCAGGCCTGACCACCGTTGAACTGCTTGGCATTGGCCAGATCGGCAGCGATCTTGTCGATATCGGCACCATCATCGATGATCACCGGCGATTTCCCGCCCAGTTCCAGCGTCACGCTGGCCAGGTGCTTGGCCGCAGCGGCCATCACGATCTTGCCAACCCGGGTGCTGCCGGTGAAGAAGATGTGGCTGAACGGCAGGTCAAGCAGCGCAGTGGCCACGCTGACATCGCCTTCGAACACCGCCACTTCGTTTTCATCGAACACCGAACGGATGATGCTGGCGGCAACCCGCGCGGTGGCCGGGCACAAGTCGGTCAGCTTCACCATGCAACAGTTGCCCGCGGCAACCGCCGCGGCCACCGGACCCAGCGTCAGCCCCAGCGGGAAGTTCCACGGGCCAAGGATCAGGCACACGCCGCGGGCTTCATAAATGATCTGCGCGCGATCGGCGGGGTTCATCGATGTGGCAACTTCGGTCGGGGTCATCCACGCATCAAGGTTATCGATGTTGCGCTGGATGTTGCCGGTGATGTTCATCACTTCGGTCACCCGGATTTCGCCTTCGGGCTTGCGGGTATCTTCCAGCACCGCGGCCACGATTGCATCGGCGTGTTCTTCCACCGCGGCCTTCAGCTTGGCCAGCTTGGCCTTGCGCTGGGCGGCCGAAGACGCCTTGATCGCCCACTGGTTGTCCTGCTGGGCGGCGAACACCCGCGCGATGTCTGCGGCGATATCAGCGGCGGTCTGGGTAGAACTGGTCATAAGATGTGCTGCCTGTGATCGAATTGCGATGCGGCCGTTTAGAGCGACCACCCGCACCAAGGCAAGGACCATATCAATTGTTAGCGTCTATCCACAGGTGCGCCAGATTGGTGCCGCACCCTAGGCGTCGAGCAGGTATTGCCCCTGTCCACCATGGGCGCCGTCCTTGGTTGCGCCGTCGAGCGGCAGGTCGGTTCGCCGATTGGCGGCAGCGGCGGCGATCAGATCGCCCTGTTCCTCTGCCCCAAACCGGGTCCAGCCATCACGGCTCAGCTTTTCCAGCGGGCGATAGCGCACCTTGTACTGCATCCGCGCCGAGCCTTCGACCCAATAGCCCAGATAGACATACGCCAACCCCAATTCGCCAGCCCGGCGGATGTGATCGAGGATGATGTAATTGCCCAGCCCTGCCCGGTGCGTGTGTTCGGGTTCGTAGAAGCTATAGATCATCGACAGGCCATCGCCTTGCCGATCGGTCAGGCACACGCCAACCAGCCGGCCCGGCGTGCCATCGCCGGTCGGTTCGCGGTATTCGACCATCCACGTTTCAACCGGGGTATGTTCCACCATGTCGGCGAAATCGGATTCGTCCATCGTTGCCATGCCGCCGCCGGGATGGCGCGCACCAAGGTAGCGTTGCAGCAATTCGAACTGTTCCGCCGTGGACCACGGCCGGCACAGCGTGGCAACCAGATCGTCGTTGCGGCGCAAGTTGCGCTTTTGCGTGGCCGATGGCTGAAATTCGCTGGCGACAACGCGTACCGAAACGCAGGCCGCACAATCAACGCACGATGGGCGATAGGCCACGGTCTGGCTGCGGCGAAAGCCGATCCGGCCCAGCGCATCGTTCAGGTCTTCGGCGTGCGGCCCTTTGAGTTCGGTGAACACCTTGCGTTCGCTCTTGCCCGGCAAGTACGGGCACGGCGCAGCGCTCGTCACGAAGAAGCGGGGAAAGCGAACGGGAGCCGTCACGGCAAACACATCCTTAAGCGGGCATTACGGAACGCGTTATGCCCACCCCTAAGCCGGGTTGAAAGTCTTTTAACCACGAAATCACGGTCAACCGCGCCCAGTTTTGCACAAACTGCGATCCCGCAATGGGACGCGGGCCGCGACCGCCCTTAGTTCAGTTCGACCTGGTCGACCGAATAGCCCTTTTCGCGCAGGCTTTTGACCAGCGCATCGAGCTGTTCACGATCACGCGCTTCACATTCGATATCCGCGGTCAGCCCCTTTGCCGGCAGGCCGGTGAAGATCCGCTGGTGATAGACTTCGAGAATATTGACGTTGTGCCGATCGAATTCGCGGATCACGTTAAACAGCGCGCCGGGGCGATCCTGCAACACCAGCCGCAACCGCGCCAACCGGCCTGAACGCGCCAGATCGCGCAGCAAAACGTTGGCCAAGAGCCGGGTATCGATGTTGCCACCAGTCAGCGGAATCCCGATCTTGCGCCCCTTGAACCGCGCGGGATGCGCAAGAACGGCGGCCAACCCGGCAGCCCCCGCGCCTTCGGCCACGGTCTTTTCGATCTGGAGCAACAGCGACACTGCACGCTCCAGCGCGCTTTCGCTGACCAGCACCATATCATCAAGCAACCGGCGCAGCACCTTCGAAGTGAATTCGCCCGGTTCACGCACCGCGATCCCTTCGGCCAGCGTATCGCCGCCGCACGGCAGTTCGTTGTGCTTGAGCCGGTTGTACATCGACGGATAAAGTTCGGCTTCCACCCCGATCAGCCCGATCGCCGGATTGATCGCGCGCGCGGCCACGCCCATGCCCGATGCCAGCCCGCCGCCGCCCACCGGGATCACCAGCATTTCCAGATCCGGCACGTCTTCCAGCATTTCCAGCGCAACCGTGCCCTGACCCGCGGCCACGTGCGGATCATCGAACGGGTGGACGAACGTCAACCCCAGTTCGCCTTCCAGCTTGCGCGCATGGGCATAAGCTTCGTCGAAGCTTTCGCCTTCAAGCACAACTTTGCCACCCACGGCCTCAGTCTGCATGACCTTCACCGTCGGGGTGGTGCGCGGCATCACGATCGTTACCGGCACGCCCATTGCGCTGCCGTGGTAGGACAGCCCCTGCGCATGGTTGCCCGCCGATGCCGCGATCACCCCACGATTGCACTGTTCCCCGCCCAGCAGCAGGATCGCGTTCAGCGCCCCGCGTTCCTTGTAGGCGGCGGTGAATTGCAGGTTTTCGAACTTCAGCCAGATTTCCGCACCGGTAATTTCCGACAGCGTCCGCGAATAGAGCGTCGGCGTGCGCACGACCCGGCCGGCAATGCGCTTGGCCGCTGCTCGCACATCATCGAGGGTGAGCTGCGCAACAACGCTATCGGCGTCGGAAGAAACGGGCTTGTCCATGCGCCGGGCCGTAACCGAAACGCGGATGGCTTGCAAACGGCTTGGGCAAACGGCTTGAGCGGGCGAACGCCGAACAGTGGGCGACGGACCGGGCTGCCAAACCGTTAAAATCTTAACTTCGTATGTTGACGCAATCGAGATACCAACCCCGCCATCACCGGGACGACCATTGCGAACCGGAACCCCGCCCCGTGAAACATCTCGCCATCGTTCTGCTTGCCCACGGCGCGGCCGCTGCGATGCCGTTTCCCGCCGCCGCGCAAACCCGCGCAACTGGGGTGGCCCGCGCAGTCGCAATTGCCAATGCGCAAGTCCTGCCCGCGGCCAGCCTCACGCATACGCAGGCCGCAGCCAGCCAGCCCGGGGGCACCGTCGGGCTGGAACCGGTTGCCATCAGCCATACCTGCGATGCCCAGCAAATCTGCACCGGCGCTTTCGCTTTTCCGGACTTGCGACTGAGCGGGGCGGACACCGCCGCCACCATCACGTTCGATCCGCTGATCACCGTCACCGGGCCGGGTCAGGCGATCCTCGTCACCCCGGTGCTGAACAACCGCCACGACCGCCTGATTGGCAGCCTGCCGGGCACTGTCCACTTGCAGTTCGATGCCCGGATGCACTTCAACCCCCAGCAGGTTGCCGGGTACTATGTCGGGCGGTTCACGATCAGCCTGCAATACGATTGACGGCTCTCGACCCGCCAGTGTTTGCGCCTTAAGGGTGGGGCATGAACACTCCAAAAAATGTATCCTTTCTCGGTCTTGGCGTCATGGGCGGGGCGATTGCCCGCCATATCGGGCAGGCTGGTCACCGGTTGACCATCTATAACCGCAGCCCCGAACGCGCGGCGCGGTGGCAGGATGCCAACCCCGGTTTGGCTGCACGCGTGGCTGGAAGTCCGGCCGAAGCCGCCGAAGGCGCCGATGTGGTGCTGACGTGCGTGGGCAACGACGATGATCTGGCCGATGTTGTGCTTGGCCCGGGCGGGGTGTTCAGCACGTTGCAACGCGGCGCGGTGTTCATCGATCACACCACGGTTTCGGCGCGGATCGCCCGGCAGATCGCGGTGGAAGCCCGTGATCTTGAAGTGCACTGTGTCGATGCCCCGGTAACCGGCGGACAGGCCGGGGCCGAAAACGGCCAGCTTTCGGTCATGTGCGGCGGCCGCGCCGAAGCGATCGAAGCGGCCCGCCCGATCATGGCGGCCTATACCAAGCGGATCGTCCACGTGGGCAAGGCCGGGGCCGGGCAAACCACCAAGATGGTCAACCAGATCGCGTTTTCCGGGATCCTCGCCACTTTGTCCGAAGCCCTGCGCTTTGCCGAAGCCGCGCACCTTGATCTCGACAAGGTCTATGAAGCGATTTCGGGCGGGGCTTCGCAAAGCTGGCAGATGGACAACCGCTGGCACACGATGGCCAAGGACGAATTCGATTTCGGCTTCGCAATCGACTGGATGCGCAAGGATCTAGGACTGACGCTGGATGAAGGCCGCTCGCTGGGCGTATCGCTGCCGGTCACCGCGCTGATCGATCAGTTCTATGCCGAAGTGCAGGCGCTTGGCGGGGGCCGCCAGGACACTTCGGCACTGGTGCGGCGCCTGCCACGCCGGGGCAAGGCGTGAAGTACGCCCTGCTGGGCGCGGCGGCGCTGGCAACAGTGCTGCTGGCCACGGCACCAGCGCCGGCACTGGCCGATACGCTGATCGATAACGTCGATGGCGTAACCCTGAATGCGGCCAACACCGTGGACCATTTTTCGGGGTTGGTGATCGATGCCGATGGACGGATCGTGCAGGTGCTGCACCGCGGTGAACCGCGCCCCGGCAAAGTCGATTTTTTCGTCGACGGCCACGGCCGCACCCTGATGCCCGGCCTGATCGACAGCCATGCCCATGTCATGGAAGTCGGTTTTGCGGCGCTGACACTGGACTTGTCTGAAACCCGTTCAATCGCCGAAGCCCTTGCCCGGATCACCGCCTATGCCGCGGCCCATCCCGATCGGCCGTGGATCCTTGGCCGCGGCTGGAATCAGGAACTCTGGGCCGAACGGCGCTATCCCACCGCAGCGGAACTGGATGCCGCTGTGCCGGGCCGCCCGGTGTGGCTGATGCGGGTGGATGGCCACGCCGGTTGGGCCAATTCGCGCGCGATCGCGCTGGCCGAGGTAACGGCCACCACGCGCGACCCGGCTGGCGGGCGGATCGAACGAACTGCCACCGGCAACCGCCCCGCCGGGGTGTTCATCGATACGGCCACCACCTTGATCGACCATGCCGTGCCGCCGCCCCGCCCGGAAGATCGCGATCTGGCACTGGCGCTGGCACAAGATGAACTGCTGCGCCGCGGGGTGACCGCCGTGGCCGATATGGGCACCAGCATCGCGGACTGGCAAAGTTTCCGCCGCGCTGGCGATGCAGGCACGTTGCGGGTGCGGATCATGGCCTATGCCGCCGGGACCGAGGCGATGGAACTGATCGGCGGCCCCGGCCCCAGCCCATGGCTCTATCAGGATCGGTTGCGGCTGAACGGGGTGAAGCTTTATGCCGATGGCGCGCTGGGATCGCGCGGAGCCAGCCTGAAAGCGCCTTATGCCGATGCGCCGGGCACCACGGGGCTGCGCATCACTGGCGATACCCAGCTTAAAAACCTGATGAGCCGCGCCGCGCTGGATCACTTTCAGGTGGCGGTTCATGCCATCGGCGATGCCGCCAATGCCAGCGTGCTCAGCGCGATCGACGATCTTTCCCAGACTTACACCGACGATCGTCGGTGGCGGATCGAACACGCCCAGATCGTTGACCCGGCGGATATTCCCCGGTTTGGCCAGCACGGCGTGATCGCATCGATGCAACCGGTGCATCAAACTTCGGACCGACTGATGGCCGAAGCCCGGCTTGGCCCGGCCCGCTTGGCCGGGGCCTATGCGTGGCGGTCGATCCGGGCGAGCGGCGCCACGCTGGCGTTCGGTTCGGATGCGCCGGTGGAATTACCCGATCCGTTTGCCGGGCTGGCCGCCGCAATCACCCGCGCCGGGCCTGATGGCCAACCACTGGGTGGCTGGCAACCACAGGAAGCCGTCACCCGCGAAGTCGCGCTGGCGGCCTATACGGTGAACGGGGCCTATGCCGGTTTTGCCGAAGGGCGGTTCGGCCGGCTGGTGGTGGGCGAACGCGCCGATTTCCTGCTGGTGGATCGCGATCCCCTGCTCACCCCACCGGCAGAGCTGCGCCAGACGCAAGTGTTGCAGGCATGGGTCAACGGCCGGATCGTGTGGGACCGCAAAGCCCCCTAACCGGGGCCGCGACCGCCGGATAATCGCTCAGGCCTGCTCGCCGGCTTGCGGCTTGCGGCCAAGCGCGGCGGCCTTGGCATCGCGGCGTTCGCCCAGCCACATCACCACCAGCGCCCCTTCGAACAACAGCCACATCGGCACCAGCAGCAGGATCTGGCTCATCAGATCGGGCGGGGTGATCACCGCCGCAAACGCCGTGATCGCCACGATCACATACCGGCGCAAGCTGATCAGTTGCTGGCGGCTGACAATCCCAGCGCGGTTCAGCAAAAGCAGCAGGACCGGCAACAGAAAGCTGATCCCGAACGCCAGAATGAACTGCATCACCAACCCAAGGTAATCCCCCGCAGCCGGCAAGGCTTCAACCGTCAACCCGCCTTTCGCCCCCTGAAAGCCCAGCATCCAGCGGAACGCGGTGGGCATGACCACGAAATAGGCCAGGCTGGCCCCGGCGGTAAACAGCACTGGGGTGGCGATCAGGAACGGCAGGAACGCCTTCTTTTCCTTGGCGTAAAGCCCGGGCGCGATAAACGCCCACAACTGGTTCGCGATCACCGGGAAACTGATGAAAAACGCCGCGAACAGCGCCACTTTCAGTTCAACGAAAAAGGCTTCGTAGAGCTTGGTATAGACCAGTTTCCCTTGCCCCGGCGGGAACGCGGCGGTCAATGGGCGGACCAGAAACCCGAAAATATCGCTCGCGAAATAAAGGCATACCGCAAACGAAATACCGAGCGCCCCAATCGCCCGGAGCAGGCGGGTGCGCAGTTCGATCAGGTGATCGAGCAGCGGCGCTTGCGTTTCATCGATATCGCGCACCTGAAAGACCATCACGAAGCCTTGGGTTCGGCAGCCGTTGGCCCAGCAACCGTTGGTCCTGCAGCCTGTGCTGCGGCTGGATCAGTGCCGGGAGCAGTACCGGGATCTGGCGCGGCAAGTGCGGCTTCGGCGCTGGCGGGATGCGGCGCGGCATCGGGCGAAGGATGCGCAGCCATGATCGCGGCGTTCTGTTCGCGCCACTGCTTTTCCATTTCCTCCAGTTCGGCTTCGCGGATCATCGTTTCGATGCCGGTGCGAAAATGCCCGGAAACACGCCGGATCTTGCCGATCCAGCGCCCGGCAGTGCGCAGCGCCCGCGGCAGATCCTTGGGTCCGATCACGATGATCGCCACGACCACCGTGAACAGCATTTCGTCCCAGCCAATATCGAACATGGTCCCCTCCCGCCGTCTGGCGGGCCTTACTGCGGGGTCTTGGTGCTGGCCGGATCAGCGGCAGCATCGGCCGCCGGGGGGGCAATCTGCTGGGCCGTGGCGGCAGGTGCCGAAGGCTTGGCTTCATCGGCCATGCCTTCCTTGAAGCTTTTGATGCCCTTGCCGAAATCACCCATCATTTCAGAGATGCGGCCACGGCCGAACAACACCAGCACCACCAGTGCCAGCACGATCAGGTGCGGAAGCGACAGACCCATTGAAACACTCCTGAACTGGTCGGGGCGCGGTGGTTTGCGCCGTCCGGCTGACCCCTGTCACACCCCATCTAGGGCATCTTGCCGCACTTTGCGAGTCAATCGCGCCGGTTAATCGGCGGATTCATCATCTACCACGGCGGATGGCGGGGTGGGATCGGCCAGGTCGAGCGCGGCTGACACCGCATCTTCAACCGGATCGAGCAACCCGGCCGCACGCAGTTCATCAATCCCCGGTAGATCGCGCCGACTGGCAAGGCCGAAATGTGTCAGGAATTCAGGCGTAGTGGCATAAATCACCGGCCGTCCCGGAACATCGCGCCGCCCAGCGATCCGCACCCAACCCGCCTCCAAGAGCACGTCCAGCGTGCCTTTCGCGGTTTGCACCCCGCGGATCGATTCGATTTCGGCGCGGCTGACCGGTTCGTGGTAGGCCACGATCGCCAGCACTTCGGTGGCCGCGCGCGACAGGCGGCGCAATTCTTCGCGTTCGCGGCGCAACAAATGCGCCAGATCGGGCGCGGTCTGGAAATTCCAGCGCTTGCCGCGTTCAACCAGTTCGATCCCGCGTCCGTGGTAATGGGTTTGCAGGCGCGCCAATGCCCCGCGCACTTCAACCCCGCCCAGGTGGGTTGAAATCGCCTCGGCGCTCATCGGTTCTTCGGCGGCAAACAGCGTGGCTTCGACTGCCCGCAACACTTCATCGAGCGGCTCGCTCATGCCTTGATCCCCCGCAGCCGCAATGGGCCGAACGTTTCGTCCTGCTGCAATTCAGCCTTGCCCAGCCGTGCCAGTTCCAGCGCCGCGACGAAGCTTGAAGCCAAGGCCGATCGCTTAAGCTGCGGATCGGCGTGCGGCGGCAGAAAATCGCGCAGTTCCATCCAGTCGATCGTCACACCCAGCATCGATGACACGCGTGACAAGGCGCTATCCAGCGTCATCACCATGCGGTCGCGGACCATGTGCACCACTGGCGCGGTGCGGACCTTGACCTGCCCGTAAGCCTGCACCAGCGCAAACCAGTCGCACTGCCACTTGGCCTTGCGATCGATCCGCAACCCTTCCGGTGCGCCGCGCCAAAACACATCACGGCCCAAGCGGTCCCGGCCGACCAGCCGTGCCGCGGCCTCGCGCATCGCCGCCAGCCGCTGCAACCGCAGTTGCAGGCGCAGCGCCAGTTCTTCGGGACTAGGATCAGGCTGTTCTTCGCGCGGCAGCAACAGCGCGGATTTCAGGTATGCCAGCCACGCCGCCATCACCAGATAATCCGCAGCCAGTTCCAGCCGCAGCGCTTCGGCCTGTTCGATATAGGTCAGGTATTGATCAACCAGTTCAAGGATCGAAATCCGGCGCAAATCCACCTTCTGCCGCCGTGCCAGATCGAGCAGCAAGTCCAGCGGGCCTTCCCAGCCATCGAGTTCCAGATAGAGCGCAGCATCATCAACCGTTGCCCGGGCCGGGCCTTTCCAGTCATCCGCTGGCAGGTCCATCGGCAGGCTGGGACTGGTCGCCGGGTCGTTCACCCCAATGGCTCCGCCAGCGCCAGCAGCGCATCCCGCTTGGCCACCAGTTCTGCCTGCCGCCCGGCCGCACCATCCAATCGCGTACCGGCCAACGCCCGGTCGAGCCGGACCTGCGCGATATCGCTCAAACTGGGGCAACGTTCGGCAATGCCGATCATGTCGGGCAGCTTGGCCCAGCAATTCAGCGCGATGTCGCAACCGGCGGCCAGCGCAATCGCCGCGCGTTCTGGCACGGTGCCCGACAGCGCTTCCATATCAAGATCGTCCGTCAACAGCAGGCCATCGAACCCGATCCGCCCGCGGATGATCTCGTTTATCACGAACGGTGATTGCGTCGCCGGGCGATCGGCATCCCACGCGGTAAAGCGGATATGCGCGCTCATCGCGATCGGCGCATCGCGCAGCGCGTGGAACGGGGCGATGTCGCGCGCCAGTTCGGCGTCGCTGGCAGTTACGGTGGGCAGTTCCTTGTGGCTATCGGCTCCGGCGCGGCCATGCCCGGGCAGATGCTTGATCGTGCCAGCCACCCCAGCCGCCGCCAACCCTGCCAGCACCGCGCGCCCCAGCGCCGCCACCCGCAGCGGTTCATGGCCCAGCGCCCGATCGCCGATCACGTCATGCGCGCCGGGTTCGCGCACGTCGAGCACCGGGGCGTGGGTGCACGTGATCCCTACTTCGGCCAGATCGTGAGCCAGCGCTTCGGCATTGGCGCGGGCAGCTTCGATCGCACTGGCAGGGGCGATTTCGAACAGCCGGTCGAACGCCGCGCCGGCGGGATAAGCCGGCCAGACCGGCGGTTTCATGCGCGCCACCCGGCCGCCTTCCTGATCGATCGTGATCAGCAGCCGATCGCGGCCATGGATCGCGCGCAGTTCATCGGTCAGCGCCCGCAGTTGGGCGCGGGATTCAACATTGCGGCCAAAGATGATGTAGCCAGCCGGATCCGCATCGCGGAAAAAGGCGCGTTCATCGGCACCGAGCACCGTTCCGGAAAGGCCAAAAATTGCCGGGGTCATACGGATCAGCGTTGCAGCAAGACCGCGTTAGCGCAAGCCCTGCGCAGCGCGATCACCTGCGGGAGATGTGGATTATCACCCGCGCACGATCTGCCACGCCTTACTTGACCTGACAGGCAATCCCCGCCGCCTTGAGCCGGCCGCACAGGGCATTTGCCCCGGCCGCGTCCCCGGCCACGGCCTGCAGGCGATAGACTTTGCCGATATCCGCATTGCCTTCGACCACCCGATGCGACACGCCCGACAACAACCCGTTCGACTGGCTGACCAGTTTGGCCCATGCCGCTTCGGCTGTAGCTTGCGATGAAAACGCACCAACCTGCACGCCCACGCTGCCGGCCTTGGGCGCGGCAATGGCACCAGCCACCGGAGCTTTGCCAGCCGGCACAGCCGCCGCCGGCACCGCGGCAGACGGTGGAGGCGGCGCGGCGCCATCGGGCTGGCCGCCCAGTTGCGCAGGCCGGTTTTGCCCGGCGGAAACCGCAAAGCTGGAATCGCCGGTGCCGGCGAATGTCTTGCCGCCCGGATCGCGCGGCGCTTCTTTGTATGGGGTTTTCGGGGCGGTGATGGTGCTGCCATCGGCCACCATTTCAGCATCGCCGCCGCGGTGGGTGGCCCACCAGATCCCGCCGACGATCACCCCCAATACCACCAGCCCGGCCAGCATCAGTGCCAGCAGGCGGGCGGTGGCCGATCCGGTATCGGCATCGTCATCATCGGAGGATTCAAGCCACGGCAGGCGTTCTTCGCGTGCCAGGGCCAGTTGTTCGGTTTCGAGCGGACCGCGATCGTCAGGATCGACGTGATCGTCCCATGCGCCGTCCAGCTGCTGATCCCGATCCCCGTCGATGCCTGCCATCGTTACATTTCCTCTACCGCTTCCACGCCAAGCAGCGCCAGACCATTGCGCACTATCTGCCCGATTTGCATTGCAAAATAAAG
>JBDKLL010000162.1:0-6217 GCA_039795595.1 Pseudomonadota bacterium | reverse complement strand
GTCCAGCGCCGCGCGGATGCGTTCCGAGGCCAGCACCGAACCGCCGGGCGAATCCACCCGCAGCACCAGCGCCTTGGCATCATCGGCATTGGCATCATCGATCAGGTCGGCGATCCGGTCTCCGCCGGCGGTGCCCGGCCCGGCTTCGCCATCGACGATTTCGCCGGCCACCGTCACCACCGCCACAGCCCCACCATCACGGGGCAGCGGGTGCGCGGCCAGCAGCGCCGAAAGCGTTGAATGCGCAAACGCCCCGGGATGCGAATCGCCATGGTCCGGACCGGCGATCTGCTTGACCCGTTCACCAAAGGCCACCCGATCGCCAATCTTGTCGACCAACCCGGCGGTCAGCGCAGCGCGGGCAGAATCCCCGTTCGCCGCCTTGATCCAGCCCACCGGATCGCCGGTCACCAGCTTCAGATTGGCCTTGGACCGAACTTTGGCGACATTGGCCTGCCAGTTATCCCACACCGCGGCATAGAGCGCCTGCCGGGCAGCTTTCGATGGTTCCGACTGGTCACTGCGGATAAACGGTTCGATCGCGTCCTTGTAAGTCCCAACGCGGAACACGTGCGCCTTGATCTTCAGGCGTTCGAGCAACCCGGCGTAATAGAGCCGCTGCCCACCCGGCCCGGAAACGAACGCCCCGCCCAGCGGATCGACCCACGCTTCGCTGGCATGGGCGGCCAGCATCACGCCATCATCGACATAGCCCACGGCATAAGTCAGCACCGGCTTGTTGGCAGCGCGCACCGTATCCATCGCCGCGGCAATATCTTCGATATGCACCAGTCCGCCGCCGGAAAAGCGCGACAGATCCAGTACCACCGCCTTGATCCGATCATCCGTTGCGGCCAGCCGCAACGCCCGCACCACATCGCGCGCGGCATATTCGTGCGCCGGCGGCTGGCCGGTCAGCAGGCCAGAGAACGGATCGGCCACCGCAGTTTCTTCAACCACCGCGCCATCCAACTTGAGCAACAATGCGCCATCGCGCAGCGGGGCCGCCCCGGGCCGCGCGGTCAGCGCAGCGTAGAGCGCGAAGAAGAATAACAGCAGGAACAACAGGACAAGGCCATCCTTGATCGCCACCAGCAAGTGCCAGACTTTACGGGCAAAAATCATGCGACCTCCTTGATCCCGGGGCACAGCCCGAACCGCAACAGCCATACGCAGCCGGCACGCGCTTGGCGAGTCTTGAAGTGCGTTGCGTGCGCTGCCGCGTGGCCGGGGCATGGGCGGCACTGCCGGAGGGTCGGCCGACCTTGTCCACCATCGAATGCAGTTCCTGCTTGAGCCGCGGGCCGTGCAGGGTTAGGGCGCTGTCTTCAATGACATCGCCAGACGCACGCCCCGCCGCCGGCAACGCGAGCCGCTATCCAGCCGGCCGCGCCGCCTTTCCGCATCGCCACCTGACGGGGCTGGCGGGGCTTGCCCCGTGGGAGATCCTGTTCCTGCTCGACGAGGCGGAACAATGGGTCGAACTCAACCGCCAGCCGCACAAGCGGGTTGAACATCTGGCCGGGCTGACGATCATCAATGCCTTCTTCGAAAATTCCACCCGCACGCTGCTGTCGTTCGAAATCGCGGGCAAGCGGCTGGGCGCCGATGTGGTCAACATGCACGTTGCCCAATCGAGTGTGAAGAAGGGCGAAACCCTGATCGATACGGCGATGACGCTGAACGCGATGCACGCCGATGCGATCGTGATCCGCCACCAATCGTCGGGCGCGGTGCGGCTGATCGCGGAAAAGGTCGATTGCCCGGTGCTCAACGCGGGGGACGGCCAACACGAACACCCCACGCAAGGGCTGCTCGATGCACTGACCATCCGCCACGCCCTGCGCGCCCGCGGACGCGAAGATTTTGGCGGGCTGACCATCACGATCTGCGGCGATATCCTGCACAGCCGGGTCGCCCGATCGAACATCCATTGCCTGACCACGCTGGGCGCCGACGTGCGCGTTTGCGCACCCCCGGCGCTGATGCCGCACGGGATCGAAGCGATGAAGGTTACCCCGTTCCACGATTTCGATGCCGCGCTTGATGGCGCGGACGTGGTGATGATGCTGCGGCTGCAGCAGGAACGCATGGAAGGGCAATTCATCCCCAGCCCGCGCGAATATCGCCACCTCTATGGGCTTACCCCGCACCGGCTGGCCCTTGCCAAGCCCGATGCGCTGGTAATGCACCCCGGCCCGATGAACCGCGGGGTGGAAATCGATAGCAACGTGGCCGATCTGGCCGGGCGATCGCTGATTACCCGGCAGGTCGAAATGGGCGTGGCGATTCGCATGGCTTGCCTCGATGTGCTGACCCGGCAAACCCGCGGGCTGGAGGGCTGGGCATGAAGTCGCTGGCACCGCTCACAATCACCAACGGCCGGATCGTATCCGCCGCCGGCACCCCGCAAAGTGGCGCGATCCGCTGCGTCGCTGGCCAGATCGCCGCATTGGGCAGCACGATCGTGCCCGAAACCGGCGATCAGGTGATCGATGCCAAGGGTGCCCTGATCGCCCCGGGGCTGGTCGATCTGGGCGTCTTCGCGATCGACAAGCCGGCGTTCCATTTTGGCGGAATTACCCGCGCAGCGCTGATGCCCGATCAAGGCACCGTGCTGGACAAACCTTCAGCGGTGCGATTTGCCGCGCAATCGGGCAAGCCGGACTTGTGGGTTCACCCGCTGGCGGCCGCGACCAAGGGGCTGGAAGGCCGCGAACTGGCCGAACTGGCGCTGATGCGCGATGCCGGGGCCAAGGCCGTGGCGACCGGGCGGCGCTGGATCGCGGATTCGGGCACGATGCACCGGCTGCTATCGTACTGCGCGATGCTGGGGCTGGTCGTGGTGGCACATGCCGAAGACGGCGGGCTGACCGGAAGCGCGGTGGCGACTGCCGGCGAAATGGCAACCCGGCTGGGCCTGCCATCCGCCCCGGCCGAAGCCGAAGCACTGGCCGTGGCCCGCGATATCGCGCTGGCCGAACTGACCGGCGCACGGTTGCACTTGCGGCAAGTCACCACCGCCGCGGCGCTGCAACTGGTGCGCAGCGCCAAAGCACGCGGGGTGGCGATCACCGCCGGGGTTACGCCGGCGCATTTCATGCTTTCAGACGTTGCGATCGGTGATTTTCGCACGTTCACCCGGCTATCGCCGCCACTGCGGTCCGAAGCGGATCGGCAAGCGGTGCTGACTGCATTGGCTGATGGCACGATCGACGTGATCGCATCCGGCCACGATCCGCGCGGGCCGGAAGACAAGCGACTGCCGTTTGCCGATGCCGAACCGGGGATGGCCGGCGCGGAAACGCTGTTGCCGCTGACGCTGAACCTGGTTCGTGACGGGGTGATCGATACGGCCCGTGCCTTTGCCTTGCTGGCCGCCAACCCGGCGGCGTTGCTGGGCGTGGCTGCCGGGACACTGGCGATTGGTGCCGAAGCCGATCTGGCGCTGGTCGATCCCGATAAACCGTGGGTGGTTTCGTCAGACCGGATGGCCGCCAGCGCGGGCAATACCCCGTTTGATGGTCAAGGCATGCAAGGCCGGGTCACCGCACTATTCAAGGGCGGCACGGTAATCGCCTGACCGGCCCAGCCGGTTCTACGCGGCATCAATGGTGGCGGGCATTGGCCGCGGCGGTAACACCATGGCGGGCCACCCGGCGCGGGGCACCCGCAGCCGGTTTGGCCTGCGCCAACATCGGCGTGCCTGAACCCCGGCCCACGGCTCCGGCAGCATAGGCAAAACATCCGCTGCCATGCGCCTTGATGCTGGCGCATAGTCCCGCGGCCTTGCCGGAATTAAGCCCCGCCGCAGCCACGCGCCAATATGTCTGCCCGCGCACAACCGCCTTGGTGATCGTCATCCGGTACTGCTTCAGCTGCGGGGTTCGCGCCGCATAGATGCCCCATGCCCGGCGCGCGCCCTGTTCGCTCGAAAATGCGCCAAGCTGGGCCAGATGCCCTCCCCCGCGCGGCGATGGTGCGCCGGGTTTCGTCGTGCGGGCTGCCATGGCGGCACGCGGCGAAAGTGCAGCGGTGGGAAGCGGCTGGACCACGGCCTGCCGGATCTGAACGGGTGCGGCTGGCACTATCGCCGGGGCCGAAACGGGCGAGGCAGCGGGTCCCGCAACCGGTGCAGCAACAGGCCAGTACTGCGCAAGATCCGCCGTCGGTGCCGCGCCTGCCGGCGTAACCGGTGGCAGTTCGCCAGACACCGGCCGGTCCGGTTTGTTCGCCGCCGTCGCAACCTGTGCCGAAGCAGCCTGTTCTGTGGCAGCCTGCTGCGCGCCGGGCGTCGTGACCAGCGCCAATGCCGCGGGAGCGCCGCCATCCGCACGCACCGGAACCGCCAACAGGGCCGCAACCCGTGCCCGGGCATCTTCCGGCCGGGCGCGCGCTGCCCATTCCCCGATCCGGTCATCGATCTGGTTCGCCGGCACATCCTGTGCGGCCATCAGGCGGGCTTCGCGCCAGCGCCCGTCAAGGGCATAGGCATAAGCCAGATTTTGCCGCGCCTTGGGCGAATTATCGCCGCCGCGCACCGCATCGGCAAGGATCGCCACCCCGCGCCCGGTTTCCCCGGCCAAGGCCAGCGCCAAGCCCAGATCAGGGGCCGCGATCGCATCGCGCCAGTCATCCAGAATCGCAACCGCATCGCTGTTGTGCCCTGCGCCAACTTGCGCCAACGCCAGCTGCAGTGCCGTGCGGGCGCTGTTATCACCCAGCGCCAGCGCATCGTTAAGCGCCTCTGCCGCGGATTCGAACCGGCCGGCGCGCAAATAGGCATTGCCCAGCAGGCTGCGATACCCCGCATCGCGCGGTGCCGCCGCAACGATCGCTTCGGCCAGCGTGATCGCCTTGTCGACTTTGCCCGCGGCCAGCGCGGCTTGGGCTTGCGTCGCAGTGCGATCGGGACTGGGGCGGGCTGCGGCCCGGGTGCCGGCTCCGGTCCCTGCGACAAGCGCAGCGGCGAGCACCGCCAGCCCCGCAGGCATCGCCAGTTGCGTGATCCCGCGACGGGTGCGGATAGTGTTCATGGGCATTCCCCTTCTGAAACTTGGTCGGTGCTGGTAGCGCCGGGTGGCTGATCGGCCAGTAACCGGTCGAGCGCAGCGGTAATCAGTTGCTGCGCACTGGCATTCCACTGGGCGCAGGCGCGGCGCAGGTTGCGGTGGCGCTCGGCATCAAGCCGAAGCGTAAAGGCGCAGCGCCGCCCTTCTGCCAGCGCCGAGCGGCGACCACCGGCAATCGCCCGGGCCAACGCTGTAACAGGCGCAGGGCCTGTCTCACTCTCACGCCCCATATCGTTCCAGCCAAGATCATCGCTCACCGCATCGCCACGGAATTCCAGCAGGCTGGCCAGATGCGGGCGCATGGCCGGGCGCGCACGGCCCTTGCGGGCCAACAGTTCGGGGCCGAGCGAGGCAAAAGGTTTCGGCTGGTTCATCATTCCCGCGCCTTCACGATGCAATCACGCGGCGGCCAAAGCCGGCACCATGTGGACGGTTCAATCCGGCAAGGCGTGATACCGCCGCCGGCGCGGCAAACACCGTGCGGCGGAAGTTCTTCTCAAGCCGGTCGGCCACGTACAGCCATAATGCGGTCACTTCTTCGGCCGATCGGCAGCCCGGATCGACTTCCATCACCGTGCGGCCATCGATCATCGATGCTGCAAAATCGGTGCGGTGATGCAGCGTGATCGGCGCGACCGTGCCATGCTGTGATAGGGCCACCGCGGCTTCAGAGGTGATGCGCGCCTTGGGCGTTGCCGCATTGACGACGAAAATCAGCGGTTTGCCAGCGCGCTCGCACAAATCGACCGTGGCACCGACCGCGCGCAAATCGTGTGGGCTGGGCCGGGTTGGCACGACCACCAATTCGGCCACCGACAGGACCGACTGGATCGCCTGCGTAATCGCCGGCGGCGTATCGATAACCGCCAGCCGGAACCCTTGCTGGCGCAAGATCGCCAGATCGGCCGCCAGGCGCGTTACCGTGGTCTGGGCG
This sequence comes from Pseudomonadota bacterium, assembly GCA_039795595.1. Lineage (GTDB taxonomy): Bacteria > Pseudomonadota > Alphaproteobacteria > Sphingomonadales > Sphingomonadaceae > Novosphingobium. Next base: position 211 of record JBDKLL010000162.1, on the reverse strand, counting down.
AATGCCGGGCGTTCGGCCGCGCGCTCGTTCCACCAATCTGCCAGCGAGCCTTGCGGGTCGATATCGATCAACACGACCGGCCCGGCCCCTGCGCGTTCGGCCTGCACGGCAAGATGGCCAGACAAGGTGGTCTTGCCGGATCCCCCTTTTTGCGATGCCAAAGCCAGTACGCGCACAGCCAAATCCCCTTGGACATTGGAAATTTTGGTCG
>JBDKLL010000161.1:0-4158 GCA_039795595.1 Pseudomonadota bacterium | reverse complement strand
TTCCCGCCCGCCCGCTTTTCTGCTAGGGTCCCGCCATGGTCGTGCTGCCGTTCCACCCCACGCCCTTTTTCGCCAACAAGAACCGTGCGTTCTGGCGCCTCCAGTTCCTTGGCTGGGCTGGGGCGATGCTGCTGCGCGCGCTGTCGGGCATCGCCAATGGGGTGCCGATTTCGTTCCTCGTGCTGGTGCTGCTGGCAACGATCACCGGCTTTTCGATCACGCTGATCCTGGCGGTGATCTATCGCCAGCTGATCAACCGCCGCCCGATCATCACCTGGGGCGTAACAGCCGTGGTCCTGCCGGTGGCGGTTGCACTCTATGCATTTATCGATGCGTGGGTGAACGGGCTTTACGCCGGCGATACCGGGGTGGGATTTGCCCAGCGGCTGATCGGCCTGTTCTACATCGACCTGACCCTGCTGGGGGCATGGTCGGCCTTGTATTACGCGATCAATTTCTTCCTCCAGATCGAAGAGCAGAACGACCAGCTGATCCGGCTGGAAAATCAGGCCACCCAGGCCCAACTGGCGATGCTGCGCTATCAGCTGAACCCGCACTTCCTGTTCAACACGCTCAATTCGATTTCAACGCTGGTGCTGCTCAAGCAGACCGAACCGGCCAATGCGATGCTCAGCCGGCTGTCTTCGTTCCTGCGTTATACGCTGGTCAACGAACCGACCGGGCGGGTAACGGTGGCGCAAGAAATCGACACCCTGAAACTGTATCTCGACATCGAACGGATGCGGTTCGAAGAACGGCTCCGCACCGAATTCCGCATCGATCCCGCGGCCGAACCCGCGTTGCTGCCCTCGCTGCTGCTGCAACCGCTGGTCGAAAACGCGATCAAATATGCGGTCAGCCCACAGGAAACCGGGGCGGAAATCACCATCGCCGCACAGCTCGTCGGCCAGAACCTTCGCATCACCGTCTCCGACACCGGCCCGGGATTGCAAAACAACACCGCCAGCAACAGGTTAAGCGGCGTGACCTTCGATGGCGGCGAACAAGTATCCACCGGGGTGGGCCTGGCCAATATCCGGGACCGGCTGGCCCAGGCTTACGGTGAAGACCATCGCTTCGAAACGATGGAACCCGCCGAGGGCGGATTTGCCGTACTGATCGAAATACCCTTCGAACGTCGCGAGCCTGCGCCTGCCGCGCTGCCTGCCGACCGGCGCCCCGCGCTGGCCGGCTGAACCAGGAACGAACGCATGACCATTCGCACGATCCTCGTCGATGACGAAAAGCTGGCCATTCAGGGCCTGATGCTGCGGCTTGAAAAATTCCCCGATGTCGAAGTGATCGACACGTGCTCAAATGGCCGCGAAGCGATCCGCAAGATCAAGACCGAAAAGCCCGACCTGGTGTTCCTCGATATCCAGATGCCCGGCTTCGACGGGTTTTCGGTGGTCAAGGGCGTGATGGAGATCGAACCGCCGCTGATCGTGTTCGTCACCGCCTATCAGGAGCACGCGGTGCGCGCGTTCGAAGCCAACGCGGTCAACTACCTGATGAAGCCGGTCGATGAAGACAAGCTGGCCGACACGCTGGAGCGCGTCCGCGTGCGGCTGGCCGAAAAACGCTCGGCCGAAGAAGCCGAAAAGCTCAAGACAGTGCTGGCCGAAGTGGCGCCCGATGCGATCGAGGCGATCCCGGACGAAGCAGAACCCACCGCCCGCTATGAAAAGCTGATCAACATCAAGGATCGTGGGCAGATCTTCCGGATCGATGTCGATTCGATCGAACGGATCGAAGCCGCCGGTGATTACATGTGCATCTACACCGCCGACAATTCGCTGATCCTGCGCGAAACGATGAAAGATCTGGAACGGCGGCTTGATCCCCGGGTGTTCCAGCGCGTGCACCGCAGCTGGATCGTCAACCTCAATCAGGTCCGGCAGGTCAAACCGCACACCAACGGCGAATGCTTCCTCGTGTTGGAAAGCGGCGCGGACGTCAAAGTCAGCCGGTCGTATCGCGATGTGGTGGCGCGGTTCGTCCACTGATGGGAAAACACGCAATGGACGGCTGGCAGCTTACCGGGTTTGATACCGCAGCATTCGTGCGGATGACGCTTGACGAAGATCTTGGCGTGGGCTTGCCCGGCGGCGGCCACGATGTGACCAGCGACAGCGTGATCCCCGCCGATGCCCGCTTTGCCGGGGTGATGGACACCCGCGATGCGATCACCGTGGCCGGGCTGCCGCTGGCCGAAGCATTTTTCCGCGCGCTCGATCCGCAGATCGACATCGAACTGCTGGTTCACGATGGCGCCAGCGTTCCCGCCGGGACCCAGTTGATGCGCCTGTCGGGCAACGCCCGCGCGATGCTGACGGCGGAACGCAGCGCGCTCAACACCGTCCAGCACCTTTCCGGCATTGCCACCCTGACCCGCCAATATGTCGATGCGATGCAGGGCCAGTCGATCCTGCTCGATACCCGCAAGACCATTCCCGGGCTGCGCCACCTTGAAAAATACGCGGTGCGGATGGGCGGCGCACGCAATCACCGCATGGGGTTGTGGGATGCCGCGATGATCAAGGACAACCACGTGGCCGTGGCCGGGGGCGTGGCCGAAGCCGTGCGCCGGGCCAAGGCCGCCGGGGTGGCGTCGATCATTTGCGAAGTCGATCGGCTGGACCAGATCGAACCCGCGATCGCCGCCGGTGCCAACCATATCCTGCTCGATAATATGGGGCCGGCCATGCTGCGCGAAGCCGTGGCGCTGATCGCCGGGCGCGCAGCCAGCGAAGCCTCAGGCGGGGTTCGGCTCGATACGATCGCGGCGATCGCTGCCAGCGGCGTCACCTATGTCTCGGTTGGCCGTTTGACGCAAAGTGCGCCTGCTGCCGATGTCGGGCTGGATTTCACGCCCCTGTGAACCGGGTCACAGCGATCGCGCTGATGTTGGCCGCGGCCCTCTCTGCGCCGGCCCACGGACAGGCCTTCCAGTGCCGCCCACCACGCACGATTCCGATGCCACCACCGGTGAAGCCCGATGGCCCGCGCATCGCCGCACCCCTTACCGGTTATACCCTTGCGATCAGCTGGTCGCCCGAATTTTGCCGCGGAGCGGATCGACTGGCCAACCCATTGCAGTGCAGCGGCCAGATCGGCCGGTTTGGCTTCGTTCTACATGGCCTGTGGCCCGAAGCGGCGGGATCAGCCCCCCAATGGTGCGCACCGAACTTGCGGCCGACCGCCGCCGACCTGCAAGCCAATCTCTGCATGACCCCGGTGCCGTGGCTGCTTGAACACGAATGGGCCAAGCACGGCAGCTGCATGGCCGCCACCCCACGCGCCTATTTCGCGGCCGAACAGGCGCTGTGGCGCGGGTTGAACCTGCCCGATGCCGATCGGCTGTCACGGCGGGATGGACTGACTGCGGGCGAATTGCGTCAGGCCTTTGCCACCCGCAACCCGCAGATCCCACGCCGCGCCATCGGCATCCTGATCGGCCACGATGGCTGGCTGCGCGAAGTGCGGCTGTGTTATTCGCTCCGCCGCCAGCCCAGCGCCTGCCCGGCGCGTACATATGGACCTGCGGATCAGGTGCCGCTGAAGATCTGGCGCGGGCTTTAACGCCGCTCGCGGAAAAAGCTGCGCAGCAATTCTGCCGCAGCCGATTCGCCCATCCCTGAATAGACCTCGGGCTTGTGCAGGCACTGTTCGTGTTCGAACACCCGGGCGCCATGTTCCACCGCCCCGCCCTTGGGATCCGCTGCGGCATAATAGAGCCGGCTGATTCGCGCGTGCTGGATTGCCCCGGCGCACATCGGGCAGGGTTCCAGCGTCACCCACAACTCGCACCCTTCCAGCCGTTCGCTGCCCAGCACCCGCGCGGCTTCGCGAATCGCCAGCACTTCGGCATGGGCGGTGGGGTCATTCAGGCCGCGCGGGGCATTGTGGGCCACCGCGATAACCGTCCCGTCCTTGACGATCACCGCCCCGATCGGCACTTCGCCAGCCTGCGCTGCGGCGCGGGCTGCGGCCAATGCGGCCTGCATCGGTTCGGGAAGGGGCCAGCGGTTCATTTGTCGCGGATTGGCCGGGATACCTTGACCATTCAAGGGGGAATCGCTATGCGCGCGCCTTCTCCCGGAAACGGTAGCCAGTTTTTTAAGCGAGTTTAGCCATGTCCCGTATTTGCGAACTGAC
>JBDKLL010000160.1:0-27918 GCA_039795595.1 Pseudomonadota bacterium | reverse complement strand
CTTCGCTGGCCGAACAGTCCATCGCCGCCAGCGCCAATGTTTCGCTGGCCCCCAGCGCCACCATCGTCGGGTTCTTCTTCCATTCGATGATCGAAGCCGCGACGATCGAATTCGACAGCGCCAGCGTGACCTCATCGAGGATCAGCTGCACCCGCACCGCGGCGTGCCGGGCGCGTTCGGGGTTGAGCGCGGTGGTGTCCATCTCGCTCATCACGGTTTGCAATGCGGCCTGCGCGTTGTTCAGCGGCTGGCGCACTTCGTGGGTCATCATCTTGATCAGGTTCAGTCGTTCGCCTGCCAGCCGCTGGATCGTGGCGTTGTTCGCCGCCAGCAACCGCGTGCGTTCCTGAATACGGGCGGTACGCTTTTTGACCTGCAGCGCCTGCCGTGCTTCTTCGCCAAGGCTTAGGCTGATGAACGCCATGTGCATGATGAACGACACGCAGAGCAACACCGCCATGGTGGCAAATTGCAGCGATCCGGTGGTGATGATGCGGGTCTGGTCACCAAAGGGGTACGAGCGGGCCATTAGCACGGTATAGGCCAGTCCAGCGGCGGCATAGCACGCCAACATGACGTGTCGGCCGGGCAGGCGGATCCATTCGCGATTGCGCAGCGCGAACAGAAATCCGCACAAGGCACCACAGATTGCACTGACAGATGCAATTAAGGATCGATATTCGGTGGCTTTTAAAATTTCGAACAGTGCCGCCAAAATCATTGAACAGGTAAAAAATATCAGAGCAGTTTGATTTCTTTTTTTCCAAATTTTCTTTTCTGAAAGGCCCATTGTTCTAAAGCCGTTAGAAATCAGGTTCAATGTTGCTGATAGGGGGTGAGCGAAGTCACCGGCGCTAGATTTTATTATTATAAAGGCAACGCCGATCATCCCGATTATATCAGCTATAATCCAGTAAGTTACGCGGTTTGATTTACGCACAAGCAGTAATGCGAACAGTAACGCAGTGGACTGTCCGATGTAGATCCAAAAGATATTAGTAAGATTTGTCATTTTTATTACCGCACTATCTTATTTGATAGCCGGCTTCATGATCAGGTCAATTCTTAATTGCCTGTCAGATATTCGGCGCAGCTTGTGCAGCCGGGTATTGTGCCATGATTTAAGGGTGCCGCCGCCCCGCATCTGGCGTCAGGCAATATTCGATCAAGCAAGGGCCAGCGTAGGCTTCAAAACGTCGACAAGTCTTCGCCGAAATCGACTTTTCCGGCATAATACTTGCGGATCCCGCGCAAGATGGCGTCCCGATCGAAGGTTTCATTTCCCGGCGGGGTGGCGAAATGGGTGAGTACAAGGCTTTTGGCGCGTGCCGCCGCAGCCAGCCGACCGACGTTTTCCGGGGTCAGGTGTTCCTGCTGCATATGGGCGACCAGCGGAGCCTGATCCACGCCGGTGGCCGCTTGCCGTCGGGCCAGCCCCGCAGCGATCGCATCGATATCGATCACTTCACTGACCAGCACATCGACATCGCGCGCCAATGCTTCAAGCGCCGGGCTGGGGCCGGTATCGCCGGTAAACACGATGGAACGGGTCGGCAGGTCGAACCGGTAGCTGTAGGCGCGATCGATCCCATGCGCGGTTGGTTCGCGGTGCATCGTGCCGTAATGCGTGTTTTCAACGGCGGTGATTTTGATGCCGCTTTCGTTCCAGACTTCCTGCGGGGCGGTAACGACCCAGTCAGTGGCGGAAAACACCGCTGCCATCGGCGGAAGATCCGGCAGTTGCGGGCGGAAGATTGCCTCGCCGCTGGCCAGTGCCTGCAGTGTATCGGCCAGCAGCGCGCGCGTGCCGGGCGGGCCATAGAACCGGACCGGCGCGGTGCGACGATCCTGCCAGTCCAACGCTACGAAGCCCATGATCCCGGCGGTGTGATCGAAGTGGAGGTGGGTCAGCAACACGGCGTCGACGCTGTTCAGTTTCACCCCGGCACGAACCAGTTGCCGGGCGGTGCCATCGCCGATGTCGATCAGGAAGGTCTTGCCGCCCACTTGTAGCAGATTGGCGGGCTGCGACCTGGTGGTGCGGGCGATCGGGCCGCCGCCGGTGCCCAGCAGGGTGAGCCGATCTGACGGCGGGGCGGGCGTCGATTGAGCATGAGCAGATGGCGCGCCGGCCCAAACTATGGCGGCCAAAACCATGGCGGCAAATACCACAGGGGCAGCGCCAGTCAGCATCAATCGTTTCACGGCAGCACCTCGTCCAAATGCCACAGCAGGTTTGCGATGTTTGCTGAATATGTCAACAATATTGACGGCATTGGAGGCCTTTGTTACGTGCCGTCTGGGCGATAGGCGGCCAGAAAGGCTTGCACGGCCAGTTGCACTTCGGCGGCGATGGCTGGCTGATCCGGGCGCGGTGCCGCCCCCAGCAGATGGCGATAAAATCCGCCGGATTGACACAGGCCCAGGAAATGCGCGGCCGCCACATCAGGATCGGCCATGCGCAGGCGGCCTTTGGTCATTTGCAGGCGCAGCCATTCAGCGGTTTTGCGTTGCCCACGCGCACCGCCGCGATCCCACAGCATTTGCCCGAGTTCGGGAAAACGCCGTGCCTCGCCAACCACGACCCGGTGCAAGGCGATAATTTGCGGCCGCACGATCGTGGTTAGGATCGAAATTCCGAGTTGGTTGAGGGTTGCCGATAAGTCCGCGTCTTCCGGCAGTTCAAGCCGCAGGGCTTCGCCATACTGTTCCACTTGCGCGTCGACCACCGCGGCGAACAAGTCCTGCTTGTTGCGGAAATAGCTCCACAACGTGGTTTTTGATCCGCCCAGTGCGGCGGCAATCCCGGACATCGAGGTTTGGCCATAACCGTGCCGCAGAAATGCCTTGCGGGCCGCGGCCACGATGGCGCGGCGGCGAAGTTCCTGTCGATCCAATTCCTTGCCAGTCACCTATACCGTACTACACAGTATCATTTGGGTTGACAAGCAAGCCGGTTCCCCGCCAAGGGCAAGCCATGCGGTTCAGTCTTGCAACCGGCCGGCGGTTTGCCGCTGTGGCTTTGACGGGCGCCCTTGCGGGCTGCGTTACGGCGCCAGCTTCCCATCCGGCGGCGGCGCTGCTGTCACCGGCGAAGATCGGCGATGTGGCCGGCCTGTCCGGGGCAGCCGCAGCTTTCCCAAGCGATCGGTGGTGGGCGGCCTATGCCGATCCGGGACTTGACGGGCTGATCGATGAAGCGCTGGCCCATTCACCGGATATGGCGCTGGCCGCGGCGCGGATCCGCGCGGCTGATGCTGCGCGCACGCGTGCCGGCGGCGCACTGTTGCCGACTGTGGCGGTTTCCGGTGCCGTGGGCGGCAACAAGCAGAGCTACAACCTTGGCATCCCGGAACAGTTCGTGCCCAAGGGTGTGATTGAAACCGGCAATCTGGCTGCCACGCTGGGGCTGAACATCGATTTGTGGGGGCGCAACCGGGCCGCATTGGCCGCCGCGCGGGGCGAAGCAGCCGCGGCGCGGGTGGATGCCGCACAGGCCCGCCTGATGCTGGCCAGCGCGATCGCGCTGAGCTGGGGCAATCTTGCGCAGTTGCAGGCCAGCCGCGAACTGGCCTTGCAATCGGTTACCGCGCTGGGCGGGGTGGAACGGTTGACCGGCGAACGCGTTCGCGCCGGGATCGATAACCGTGCCGATCACGAACTGGCGATCGCGCGCTCCGCCGGGGCGCAGCAGGCGCTGGCCGGGCTGGATGAACTGATCGCGCTGGAACGCAACCGGCTGGCCGCGCTGATCGGTGCAGGGCCAGACCGCGCCGAACGTCTGCCGTTGCCCGCGATTAACCTGCACCAAACCACCCCGGTTCCCGAAAACCTTGCCGCCAACCTGCTGGGCCGCCGTCCCGATATCGTGGCCGCACGGCTGCGGGCCGAAGCGGCAAGTGCGCGGGTCCAATCGGCCCGGCGGGCGTTTTATCCGGATATCAACCTGACCGCGGTGGCCGGGCTGCAATCGCTGGGGTTGGACACGCTGTTCGATGCCGGATCAAGCTATGCCAATTTTGGCCCGGCGATTACCTTGCCGATCTTCGACGGTGCGCGGCTGACAGGGAATTACCGCGCGGCCGAGGCCGGGCATGACGAAGCCGTGGCCCGTTACAATCAGACCCTGCTGAACGCCTTGCGCGAAGTGGCCGATGTGCTGGGTTCGCGGCGCGCGCTGGCGCAGCGAATGGCCGCGGCCCGCACCGCGGCCGATGCCGCAACCGCGGCGGCGGGGCTGGCCCGCCTGCGGCACGAACAAGGCATCGCCAACTTGCTGCAAGTGCTGACGGCCGAAGACAATGCGCTGGCCAGCCAGCGAACCTTGGCCGAACTTGAAGCGCGCGGCTTCCTGCTTGACGTGACACTGGTCCGGGCATTGGGTGGCGGGTTTGCCACGACCGTGCCGGAGACGGAGCAACCGACCCGATGACCGATACCCCCGTTTCGTCCACCCCCGATGCCGTTCCCGCTGCGGATCCGGCTATGCTCGACAAACGCCGCAAGCTCTTGCGCGGCTTTGCACTGGCCTTGGCTTGCGCGGCGGCGATCTGGGGCGTGTGGTATGGGCTGACGCAGGCCGGCCGGGTCCATACCGATAACGCATATGTCGGCGCTGATATCGCGGTTGTAACCCCGCTGATTTCTGGCACGGTCAAGGAAGTGCGGGTTGGCGGTACCCAGCAGGTTGCCAAGGGCGATGTGCTGGTGGTGATCGACGATGCCGATGCCCGGATCGAACTGGCCAATGCCGAAGCCATGCTGATGCAGGCCCGGCAACGCTTTCGGCAGGCCCAGGCGGGCAGCACTGCGGCCGATGCCCGGGTGGCTGCGCGCGGGGCCGAAGTGCTGCAAACGCAGGCCCGGCAAATCGCCGCACAGGCCGATTTCGACAAAGCCGATGAGGCCTATCGCCGCCGGCAAAAACTGGCCGCGAGCGGGGCGGTTTCGGCCGAAGAACTTTCACAAAGCCGCGCTGCGTGGCAGGCGGCCCGTGCGGCTTTGACGCAGGCGCAGGCTGCGGTGGCGAGTGCCGCCGCAATGCGGGCTTCCGCCAGCGGCGATCTGGCCGCCGCGGCTGCGCTGACCACGGGCTTTGCCGAAGCCACCGCGCCTGATGTCGTGGCGGCGCAGGCGCGGGTCAATCTGGCGCGGCTGAACCTTGATCGCACCGTGATCCGCGCACCGATTGGCGGGGTGGTGACCAACCGCAACGTGCAAGTGGGGCAGCGGGTTAACGCCGGCGGCCCGGTGATGGTGCTGGTGCCGCTCAACGCGATGTTCGTCGATGCCAATTTTAAGGAAAGCCAGCTTCGCAACGTGAAGCCCGGCCAGCCGGTTGAACTGACCAGCGATTTTTACGGCAGCGGCGTGGTGTTCAAGGGCAAGGTCAAGGGATTTGCCGGTGGCACTGGTGCCGCCTTTGCCCTGATCCCGGCGCAGAACGCCACCGGCAACTGGGTGAAAGTGGTGCAACGCCTGCCGGTGCGCATCCTGCTCGATCCGGCTGATCTGGCCGCGCATCCGCTGCGGGTTGGCTTGTCGATGAACGCGACGATCGATACCCGCGAGCCATGACCGATGCGCCGCTCCAGCCGTTAACCGGCGCGCGGCTGTGGGTGGCCGCGTTCGGGCTGGCGCTGGCCAATTTCGTGGTCATCCTCGATACCACGATTACCAACGTATCCGTGCCGCACATCGCCGGCGGGCTGGCGATTTCGCCGTCGCAGGGCACCTGGACGATCACCTCCTATGCGGTGGCCGAAGCGATTACCGTGCCGCTGACCGGCTGGCTGGCGGCGCGGTTCGGTACTTATCGCACGCTGGTGGTTTCGTTGATCGGCTTTGCGGCGTTCTCGGTGATATGCGGGATTGCCCGGACGATTGAATTGCTGGTGGTGCTGCGGGTGCTGCAGGGGCTGTGCGGCGGGCCGTTGATGCCGCTGACGCAGACGTTGATCCTGCGGATATTCCCGCCCGAAAAGATGAGCACAGCCAATGCCCTGTGGGGCGTAACCACGATTTCCGCACCGATCCTGGGGCCGATCGTGGGCGGGTATATCAGCGACAACTGGAGCTGGCCGTGGATCTTTTACATTAACCTGCCGGTGGTGATCCTCTGCCTTGGGATCATCATCCGGCTGGTTGGCCGGTATGAAACCCCGACCGAGCGGGTGCGGATCGATGCGGTTGGGTTGGTCCTGCTAGTATTGTTCGTGGGTTGCTTCCAACTGGTGCTTGATCTTGGCCGCGAGCATGATTGGTTTGCATCGAACGTCATCCTTGGACTGGCGCTGGTTTCGTTCGTGGCGTTCGGCGCCTTTGTGATCTGGGAACTGACTGATCCGCATCCGGTGGTTGATTTGCGGGTGTTGCGGCACCGTTCGCTGTGGGTTGGGCTGATCGCGATGGCGCTGGGGTTCGGCGGGATGTTCGCGATGATCGTGCTGGTGCCGCTGTGGATGCAGTCGGTGGTCGGCTATACCGCAAGCGAGGCCGGCCACGCGATGGCGCTGGTGGGCGTGTTTGCCGTGGTCATGGCACCGATTGCCGGCAAGGCGTTCGAACGGTTCGATCAGCGCGCGCTGATTACTGGCGGGATGCTGTGGCTGGTGCTGATTTCGCTGTGGCGGACCCAGTGGAACACCGATGGGACGTTTTGGGACTATGCCCTGCCGCAACTGGCGCAGGGCTTCGGGATGCCGTTTTTCTTTATCGGCTTGATGATGTTTTCGCTGTCATCGGTGCCGATGGCCGAAGTGGCTTCGGCGGCTGGCTTGCTTAGCTTCATGCGCACGGTTGCGGGCGCGGCGGGTACTGCGCTGTCAACTTCGATGTGGGATAACGCCGCGCGCGAAGCCCGCGCCAGCATGGTCGGCACGCTGAACGATGCCGATGGTGCGATGGCGCGGTTGCAGGCTGCGGGGATGACGCCAGATCAGGCGCGCGGGGTGATCGAACGGCTGGTCGATGCCCAGGCGGCAACGATTGGATCAAATCACGTTTTCGCGATTTCGGCGGTGATCCTGTTTATCGCGGCGTGGCTGGTGTGGTTGGCCCCGCGCCCGCAATCGTTGCCTGGACAGGCAGCCGTGGGGCATTAGCGGCCGCGCCCATTTTACGCTGCCAATACGGGTCCAACCACGGAAATGCGTTCTGCATAGCGGGCGTTAGGGAAGTAGTCCCAGACGGCGTGGTGCTGGGTTGCCACGTTATCCCAGATCACCAGCGTGCCATCTGCCCATCGCACCCGGCATTGAGCGGTCAACGTGCATTCGATATGCTGGAACAACAGTTCCAGCAGGTGCCGGTTTTCGACATGGCTCAGCCCCTTGATCGCCGTTGTGAAACCCCGGTTCACCCACAACACTTTGCGCCCGGTTACGGGGTGATGGATCACGACCGGGTGCACGGTTCGGTTGAACTGGCCGGTTTCCGGTTCAAACCCATAGATCTGGCGATAGGGAAATGCGCCATCGTGGGTGGCCTTGAGCTGTTCGACCAAAGCTTTGATTGGATCTGATAGCCGGTCATAGCATTCGTACATGCTGGAATAGATCGTATCGCCGCCGCCACCTGCCGGGGCTTGATGCATATACAGCAGGCTTGCCGCGATGGGATCGGGATCGCACGAAACATCCGTGTGCCAGCCTTCGCCGGCAGTGGTTTTGGATTCCGCCGTGGTGCGCACCGGGTAAACTTCTTCATCATCGCCGCCGCGCGCCTTGTTCAAGGCATGGCGGTGAAGTTTACCAGTGCCGAAAATCCGGGCCACGGCCTTGTGTGCGGCGCGGTCCAGTTGCTGATCGCGGATTACCAGAACCAGACGCTCTGCAAGCCGTGACTGCAACTGGGCGATTAACGCCTCGTCCAATTGGTTGAGGTCGATCCCGGTGATTTCGCTGCCAATGACCGGACCTAATTGTGCCTCATGCCAGTTTGCTAAACTCATGCTGGCAATCCTTCCTGTTTTCGTAAACGTAGAATGATCGAGGCAACGATTAACAGCCATGCCGCCACCATGATATGGAACAAGTGCCAGGCAAGGGCTGGGTGGGTTGGTCGGAGGCTGGCTGCGATCACCTGTGCGCCGGCCAGCAGGGCAAAGCCTGCCCCTGCGATCGGGGCGGTGGCCCTTGGGGCGGTGCGATAGGCGCAGATCGTGCCGCTTAGCATCAACACTCCGAACAGCGGCATTCCGGTTGCGGGTAGTGCAGTTACCAGCGCACCCGCGGCAAGGCCGATCCCAACGGGCCGCCAATCGCGCCGAGGCAGCACAGCGCCGATCAGGCAGATCAGACCGAATACGGCCCCTGACCGAGACAGGAATTGGTGAAACCCGGCGATAGGTCCGGTCAAGTCGGCTGCGATCTGAATGATGCCGATTAACCCAGCTAGTCCGAACGGCAGCAACCCCAGTGCACCAAGCCGGTTTTCGGGGATCAGACGGGCGATGCCCAGAGTTGCAGCAGCCGCGACCAAGGCCTCGCTCAAAGCATAATGCAGCGGGAAAGATGTGATCATGGGGGCTATCCGATCGGCTGCACCGGAGGAGCGGTGCAGGGTTCAAATCCGGCCGCCTGGCGGATCGCACGTGAATCCAATCGTGATCCATCGTGGCTCCAGCCCGGCGGCGCAAAGATATACGCCAGGCGCTGGCGCAGCGTCAGTCCAGATGTTGTCGCATCGCGGAAAATCCCCACATATTCGTGGGTCAGAACTGTTACGGGGTTGAGGGTTTCCAACTGTTTGACCAGGCCGTAACAGGGAGGATCATCCGCGCGTTCGGCTTCAAACGTTCCGAACAATCGGTCCCAGACGATCAGGGTGCCGGCATAATTGGTGTCGAGATAGCGTGGGTTGTTCCCATGATGGACCCGGTGATGCGACGGCGTGTTGAACAGTGCTTCGAACCAGCGCGGCATGCGATCAATTGTCTCGGTATGCAGGAAGAACTGGTAGGTGGCATTCAGAATGCCGCAGAACGTTACCATAACCGGGTCAAAGCCCACCAAGACCAGCGGTATTTTAAGCAGCATCGTGCCGGTGAAATGCTTGGTCCAGGATTGCCGCAGCGCAATCGGCAGATTGTAATTGGGGCTGGAGTGGTGAACCACGTGCATCGCCCAAACCCACCGCACGCGATGGGCCATCCGGTGATGGACATAAAAGCGCAGATCATCGAGCACAAAGCAGATGGCGAACGTCCACCACGTAACCGGAAGCGTGGCAAATCGGAGCGGCTGGACTGCGGCCAAAATCCCCAGCGTGATGAACGCCGAAAGCGCGTTTGCAGGCTCGCTAAGATAGCCTAGCGCGATGCTGATCAGGCTATCCTTCCACGGGGTTTTGCCCTTGCGCCGCAGGACCCTGATCGCGAATTGCTCTATCGCAATCAATCCCAGAAACGCGAACGCAGAATACAGCGTGATGTTGGAACGGATCAGATCTGCGGCGCTCACTGCGATATCTCCCGATTTTCAGTGAGCGTATCGATCAGAGCATCGGACAACAATTGAATAAATTGCCTATATTTGATAATAATTGAGACAAGCTTTCGCCATGGGCAGGCTTGCTCATAGAGTGGCACTGGCATGAACATCCCGCACGTCGGAACCCTTGCTGTTTCGTATCTGGGCGCGATCGTCGATGCGGCTATCAAAAGGGCTTTGAAGGTTTCCGCCTTCTGCAGCTGCGGTTAAAGGCAGATCGTCAGGATTTTGGATCACCATGAATTATCGCCATTCCTTCCATGCAGGTAATAGCGCCGATGTCGTCAAGCACAGCCTGCTGATCGCCCTTGTGCGGGCCTTGCAGATTAAAGAGAGCGCGCTGACCCTGATCGATACCCATGCCGGCTGTGGGCTGTACGACCTTGATGGCGAGGACGCCCAACGCACCAACGAAGCTGCACAGGGCGTGTTGCGGGCCTTGGCTGATTTGAACCCCTTGCTGGACGATTACCGCGCCGCCGTACAAGCGGTGAATGTCGGGGCTGAGCGGCACCTCTATCCCGGATCACCGCGAATTCTTGCGCAGCTCCTGCGTTCGCAGGACTCTCTGATCCTGAACGAAAAACACCCCGAGGACGCCTATACTCTGCGCGGTGTGATGCGCGGCACAGCCGCCGCCGTGCATGAGCGTGACGCTTACGAGCTGTGGCTGGCGATGGTGCCGCCCCGCACGCCGCGCGGCGTGGTGGTGGTCGATCCGCCGTACGAGCAAACGGACGAACGCGCTCGTATCACCGCTACGCTTTCCGCCGCTCAGCGCAAATGGGCGCATGGGGTGACGGTGATCTGGTATCCATTGAAAGATCGCGCCACGCATACGCGGTGGAAAGGGCAATTACGCAAGCTCGGCATCCCGAAATTGCTGTGCGTTGAGCATTGGTTGTACGATGATGATCAGCCGGGCATCTATAACGGTGCGGGCCTGTTCATCATCAACCCGCCCTACGCGTTCACACAGGCACTGCCGCCTCTGTTGGAAGCCTTGCGTACCGCACTGGCACCCGATGGGCACATGGGCGAAATCGCTGCTGATTGGCTGGCCGATTAAGATAAATTCGTATCGTCCCCGCAAAACGGCCGGTGGTTAGTTGCCTTCAGCATCGACTTCGAACACCATCGGCTTGCCGCCACTCTGGTGGCGGTGCAAGGCTATCTGTCGATACTGATGTTAAGACCTTTCCAGGGTGATATTCCGCGTTGCGACGACTGACAGCTTGACGACAGGGATTTCGCCTACACCGATCAACGGTCCAAATTTGGTCGATAGATGGGTGTGTTTATGCAGATGCTTCATTTGGTGATGGGCGGAGCGGTTTCTGATCCACAGTCTCTTGAATTCAAAGATCCGAGCAAGATGCACCTCGTTGGGGTGTTTAACTCGTATGCTGAAGCGCTCGAAATTTGGCAGTCAAACGCGCACCAGACAGTTGATGATGCCGAGCAGAAGTATGTGATCGTTCATTTGCACCGCTTGCTCGAGCCGCAGCAGTCAATCGGCTGATCTAGCCATCCTGCAGTGCCAGATATCCGTCGGTTGGTGCGATCAAGCCTTGCGCGGTGGATGAACGCATGAAGTTCAGGAACAATCCTGTTTCAGGGTGGCCGGCACTGTCCGCTTGGCCCGCAGAATACGCAAAGACCGTCCGCGCTAACGGGTAGCTGCCATTTATGATTGTGCTTTTCGACGGCATGATGGCTTCATGGGCGTCGTTTTGCAGCCCCAGAACGCGGACGCGAGGATTTGTAAACGTGGCCATGCCAAGCGCCAGTCCTGCTGCATCAGTTGCGATTGCGCGTTCGATGTGTTGGGCTGACCTCAGGTCTTCAGAGGCGTCGGTATTCTCTGGATTACCGAATTCGTGCAGCCGTTGCCACGCGATGCGATTGCTATCGTTCAGGACTACATTGCGGAAAAACCGTCCGGTTCCACTTTCCATGTACGGCGCATAAAGATTGATCGGGCTGCGGCTGAGCGGACCAGCAACGCCCAGTTCGCCCCAGTGGGAAATTCCGCGCCCTTGCCCGTCGAACACTGCAGCAAGCTGGGCAAGGCTGATGGAGGTGATCGGGTTTGAAGCATGGACCAAGACAGCCACTGCCGGTAATTTCCCCGGCGTGGCGATGCTACCCCGCAGCACTGGAAGTGGGGTGGGGCGGCGACGATAGATCCATTCAAAAGCTTGCACTTCAGGTTTGGTTGCTTCGCGGCCGATGAGCGCGATGTCGGTTGCGGCTGTGGCGAGCGCGCCCATGGCGGCATCGCTTCCCAACATCGTCAGTTCGACATGGATATGGGGGTGCGCAAGCCTGAATGCGCGCGCACCCGGAATGGCAATCCCTGCATCGGCAAAAGTAATCGCACAGCGGTCTGCCGCGACCATGCCCACTCGTTCGCGGCCTGGTTCGCTCCGCTGTCCCTTGGCATCGAGCCGTAAGGGCACTTCTTGCGCACTGTCGTTCCACATAACCGTGGCGTTAATCCGTTAAGTTCCTTGGGCCTAAAAGCTCAACCACCAGCGCCTCGGGAGACTGCTGACGGTTGCGTTCCGTTAAAGGTCAGAATGGGCCTGTCTCTGGCCCGCGCTCTCAGCCAAGAAATTGGCGCAAACTGGCCCTTTGGGGGGCAATGTGTTGGCTCAATCTCTGGAGATCAGTCTCTGTTTGGACTGATTGGTGCGCGACGCAGTGGGAAGGGGTTGAGCCTCAATACCTCCTTCCCGCTTTATCGGGTATTTACTGGGTAAATTTCGGTCCAGTGGCTTGAGCTTGGCAGTTGAGCTTAGGCTCTCGGCGGCGGCATGCGGAATTAGGCTTAACGCTTGCTTGTCAGGGCTGTGCTTGCTTGCGCTGGACGCGGACCGGCCCGGCCAGACCGGGAATGAACACATCGCCGCCCGGCAGCAGTTGCAAAATGCCCCATGCGCCATTGAACTGCTGGCTGCGGCCAAGGACCATTCGGGTTTCGGTGGTGCCCTTGTCGAAATCCAGCCCGGTGACGTTCCACCCATCGTCATCCCAACTCATCACATAGGCTTGCTTACCCACCGTGCTGAGCACCGGGATGATCGCCGCCGGCGTGCTGATGTCCGGCCGTGCCCACAGGCTCTGCCAGGTGTGGGCGGCATGGTCCCACTTGAACATTTCGACACCGTGAGGCGGCGTGCGGAACGGCCCTTGGATCAACAGGTTGTCGAGATCCGGTTTGATATTCTGGGGGGCCATCCCGTTGAGGATAAAGGCATAAGGACCGGCCACCGCGATCGATGCTTCGGTCTGAATATACTCTGCTTTGATGCCACCCATGGTGACCGCCATCTGGCCCGCGATCCGGGCCGATTTCGTGTCAGGCTGCCGACGAGCATATTTCGGGATGCCATCGCGCCAAAACGCAACGATGTTCATATGCGGCATGCCATCCCCGATCACGACGAGATGGTCCTCGTTGGGGCCGAACCCCAGCAAGGTCGCGGTTGTTCCCGATCCGGTTCCGCCGCCGCGCACGCCCGGCAAGGGGTTCTGGGTGAGATCATAAGGCGACGACCACGCACCGTCCCGCGCCTTGTCGGATAGGTGCTCGTTCTTCCACGTGAACTTGTGCATGTTGCGATCGCCAACGGCATAGATGCCGCCATCCGGATCGATCGACAGCGAGTTGGTGAATAGTTCACCGTCGACCGTCACCACTTGTGGGGGCTTTTTGAAATCCCGATCGATGACGACAACCGACCCGCACACCATCGAGAATACGACATTCCCATCGTAGGTCATGTTGATGCCCAAGGGCATGTCCCGCATCATCGAAATGCCCTTGCGGAACTCTTCGCTGATCGGAATGCTTGCTGCTGACAGGCGCTGAATCATCAGCTCGCGCGCAGATTGTTCGCGCTTGAGGCTCTCGGGAATATCCCACTTGCGGAGCAGCACGATCGCGGATTTGGGATCTGCATCGTCCTTTTGCCCGAATACCATGATGCTCTTGCGGGTCAGAACGTAGAACTGGCCGCGTTCGTCCGTCATCGAATAGATGCCGGCTTCCCGGGCCTGGGTTTCAGCGTAGTAAGGTAGCTGGTCCGACAGGTATTGGCGGAGCTCTGCCTCGCTGCGGGCTGCGTCAAAAGCGTTGAGGTGGGATTCCACCTCAACCGATGACAGCAACTTCATGCCTTCGATCGGCAAGGCGGCCAGCTCTTCCCAGCGACCGTGATCGATCCGAATTTTCGTGATGCGATTGTTGTTCGTGTTCCAAGTGGCTTGAACACCGCCGGGATAGGTCAACAGGCCAGCATAATTGATGGTCAGCAGGCCCGTCGATATGCGCTTCACTCTGCTGGGATCGACGACATCTTGCTCACGCGGCCCATCTATCGCCACGGCATCGGAAGCCCCTGAGTCATTGTGCGACACTGCCGGTGCCCCGTGCGACAGAAACGGATTCTGCGGCGGCAGGCTGATACCGGCGAGTGCAGCTGAGAGCAGAAACAGAGGAGCCATTTTGCCAATCCAATGTTTTAAATTTTGCAGCAAAAATATCCGCAAACATGGGATCTGTCAAAAAATCCGCCGGCCAATGCGAATTTAAAAAACGCGATTGATGCGCACTTGTCCGACCGCTTTAAACAACGCGTCCCTCGAAAATTACGCGCTCGACGTTGATGTCACGCAAGCCCGTGGCGCCCGCTTTGAACGGGTCCTGATCCAAGACCGCAAAGTCAGCCATTTTGCCCGGCGCCACCGACCCCACCAGCTGATCCATGCCGATAACTTGCGCGGCTTCGATCGTGATCGCCCGCAGTGCTTTGTCCAGGGTCAGCCGTTCTTCCGGCGCCTTCAGATTGCCTTCCAAGGTCAGGCGATTGGCGGCGATCCAAGCCAGATAGAAGGGATCAATTGGCGCCATGTTGAAGTCGCTATGTAAGCCCAGCGGCACGCCCTTGACCTCAAGCGATCCCAGCCGGTTCATCAATGCCGCGCGATCTGCGCCAAGGCCATGGGCGGCATAAGCATCGCCCAATACCCGGATGTAGTTCGGCTGGGCTGAAACCATCAGCCCCATTTGCGCGATCCGCCGGTTCTGCGCCTCGGTCGAATAGCCAAGGTGTTCAAGGGTAATGGTTTGGTCGCAGCGCGGTGGCAGCGCGGAAAGCCCATCCAGCACCACGCTAAGGCCTTCATCGCCGTTGACATGAATGTGAAAACTGAAGCCTGCGTTCCAAAAGCGGCGAAACTGGGCATCAAGGTCGCTCGGCTCGGTCAGCCACTTGCCGAAATGGCCATCGGTGTAGCCCGGCGGCCCCATCCGCATGTTTTGCGCGAAGAACGCACCATCGGCAAAAAACTTGACCCGCCGATCAACCCGCACGTGAGCGGAGGCATATTTGCCGCGCATCGCCTCCAGCCACTGCGCCGGATCGGCATCGGCCGGCACCTGCGCGGCAATCGGCATCAGCATGGCCCGACTGGCCGCACAGGAGCGTTCAAACGCGGCGCGGATCATCGTTGCTTCGGCATCGAAACCGGCGAAAATACCGGTGGCCATATCTGACACCGTGGTAACGCCTTTCGCCGCCATCATCTGCTGCATCAACCCAATCCCGCGACGAATGCGCTCCGGCGCAAAAATGATCGGTCGCAGCTTGGCCAGGCCAACCGCCAAGGCCGTTTCCGACAATAGACCGCGCTCCAGATTAGCATGGGCGGGATCGGCCTTGGCCGCAGCCAGTGCGGCGTCGAACGCCGCCCGCTGGTCCAGCCCCCATGCCTTGAGCGCTGCTGTATTGACGATCAGCTCGTGAAAGCTGCGCTGCCATATCACCACCGGACGATCGGGGGCCAATTGATCGAGTTCCTTGCGATCGAGTGGTCCGTGGAACAGTTCATGGTAGCCCCAACAAATGAACGGCCGCTCGGTCGATTGAGACAGAAGTTCGACAAAGCGTCGGCGCCAGGCTTGCGGCGTGCGGCAGCCCGGAAAGTTACCGGTTGGCAATTGCCAATCGTCGGGCGCGATGAACGGCAGGTTGAGCATGACTGCCGCCTGCATAGGGTGCACGTGCGGGTCGATCAGGCCCGGCATCAGCACCTTGTCCGCGAACTGGCGGTCAATCGTAACACTGCGCCCCGCAGTCCACGGTGCCAATGCGGCCAAACTATCACCCAGCCCGAGAACGATGCCGTCAGCCACGGCAACAAACCGTCCGGTCGGGAGCGACGGCTCCATCGTGATAATCCGCCGGGCCTCATAGACCGTGATCGCTGACGGGCTCGCCGCCTTGACCAAATTTGGGCCAAGCATGGCGCCAGCCGACAAAAGCTTTAGCGAACTGCGCCGTGAAATCATCACACCCCCCTCTTCTTATTGAATTGAGACTAAGCAGCCGTGTGGGAGTGTCAAATTTGCATGATAGCAAAAGTGATCGCCGCTTAACGCGGCCATGGCAGACTGCTCAATTGGGTTATTACTGTCCTTTACGTGCCGATGCTGAAAGCGCACTTTCATAATCGCCGAAATGCTCAATTTTATTGATTTTCCGAGGGTGGAAAGTCGACCGGAATCGAACTCTCTTATCACCTCAACTTATTGATTTATATAGCATACATTTTTGGTTCGAATCCCAGCCGGCTCTATTCCCAAAATGATAAAAAACACACATGAAAAAGTCCGGGCAAACACCCTTTTAGACCTGCTCTGACACCTCGCCTATGCGGCAAGTACTTGGCGCAGGATACCCATGAATGCATCCGTCGATGGACACTCCCGCGCAAAGCGCGCCGCGACATGGCCATCTGGCCGGATCAGAACAGCACCGTTTTCGTTAAAGCCATAGGCTGAGGTAATCTCTGCCTTGGAGCCGACCCCTGCGCTGTCAGCGCAACGCAGATTGATCGGCACGCCGAGCGCGTCTCGAGCCGCTACGCACAGCTCACCCCACCCTTCGCCAGGAAGGGTCAGCAGGGTAAAGTCGCGCCCGACTATGTGCAGGGTCAAAAGGCAATTTTCATGTCGGCCCAGCCAGATATTAGGAGCACGGCAGTCAGGCGAGTGAGGTGTTCGCAGCATCGAAAATGCGCGCCGGCCTAATTTTGGTCCCTCGGATCATTTCGACCGGGAAAATCATCTATGGAGCGAAATCAGCCGGCGTTTTGCCGACATCGGCCAGTATGACAATGCACTGGCCCACGTGCAGCACCTGAAAGCGCAAGGGGCGTGGAGCGTTAAGAACTACAACCAAGCTGCAACGCGAACAGCTCCAGATAGTGGTGGTCGCAGCCTAAGCCGAAAACATCCGCAACACCCAGCAGGTCAAGGCGGTGGTGCTAGACGGGCGGTTTTACTATGCGGCAACGCTGAACGAGCAGGCCACCGGTAACTGCCGGCGCGCGACCTACTGGTGGGAGGGGAACGGCAATGCCGCCGCTGGCCGCCACGCGGCGAAGCCACTGGCCACAATCACGGGAACTGATCGGGCTTTACCCCAGTCGGCAACCGCTGGCTGGGGCAAGATCCGCCGCGTTGAACAGCCGGTCACACCGTTAAAACCCTCTGGAATTGCCGGAAAAATCACGCCCCTCTGCTTTACAACTGCGCTACCGATGGCTTGAATGATTGGCCAAGCGCGGCAGAGGAGCGGGGCATGCGAAGGTTCGGATTATTGGCTGGTTTGGCTGCTATGGCGCTATCCAGCCCGGCATGGGCCGCCCCTGCGCTGCCGCTGACTGACGGCGTCAGCGCCGTGCGCCATCCGGCCTGGGCAAAGTCCGCCAACATATATGAAGTAAACATCCGGCAATATACCCCGGAGGGCACTTTCCGCGCATTCGAAGCGCACCTGCCGCGGCTGCGCCGAATGGGCGTGGACATTCTCTGGATCATGCCGATCAATCCGATCAGTCGCAAGGAACGCAAAGGCACCCTGGGCAGCTATTACGCGGTGAGCGATTATACTGGGATCAATCCCGAATACGGCACCCTGGCCGATTTCCAGCATCTGGTGAAAGCCGCTCACGCGCAGGGGTTCAAGGTTATCATTGATTGGGTGGCCAATCACACTGGTTGGGACCACGTCTGGGTCGATCAACATCCCGACTGGTACAAGCGCAGCCCCAAGGGCGAACTGGAAGGCTATCACTACACCGATCTCAGCACCGGCAAGGAAGAAGTGTGGGCCGATGTGCTGGGGCTTGATTACAGCAAGCCCGAAGTCCGCGCGGCGATAATCGAGGCGATGGCCTATTGGCTCAAGGCTGCGGACATCGACGGTTTCCGCTGCGACGTGGCGTGGACCCTGCCCGTCGAGTTCTGGGACGATGCCCGGGCCAAGCTGGATGCAATCAAACCGGTATTCATGCTGGCCGAAGCAGATACCCCGCAAATGCAGGCTCGCGCTTTCGACATGACCTATGACTGGGTGCTCTATCACCAGTTCATCAAGGTGGCGCGCGGGGAGGCCAGCGCGCGTGATCTGGCCGCCCTCTACACCCAGCCGCCACGCCGTTATCCCGCCGGCGCCTATCGCATGACCTTCATCAGCAACCACGACGAAAATTCGTGGAACGGCACTGACCGCGAACTGTATGGCGATGCTGCCGAGGCGATGGCCGTGCTGGCCGCCACGCTGCCCGGCATGCCACTGATTTACAGCGGGCAGGAAGGCGGGCTGGACAAGCGGCTGAAGTTCTTCGATCGCGATCCGATCGTCTGGAAAGATTTCGGCCGGACCGCGCTTTACCGCCAGCTGCTCAAGCTGAAGCACGACCATCCCGCACTGGCCAGCGGGATGGAACCAGGGAACCTTGAACTGCTGGAAGGCGGCCATCCCGACGTTTTCGCCTTCACACGGAGCATGGGGCGCGATCGGGTCCGCGTGGCGGTCAGCCTCAGTGCCAAGCCCGTCAGCTTCGCCTGGCCGGACCGGGCCGCCAAAACCCTGCCCGGCTGGGGTTGGTCGATCGAAGCAGGCCGCTAATGCCCTGCCAGAACCAGCAGGTCAGCGTTCTTCCAACAGCACCGCGCCGAACGGCGGCAGGTGCTGTGCGTCAGCATTGTTGACCGCATCCACCACGGTGCCGGCGGCAGCGATCCCGCCGGGCCATTCCACCCGCTGGTCCGACAAGTTGAACGCGCACAGCAGACTTTGGCAGTCATCCGTGCGGCGGAACACCAAGCGGTGCGCATCGGCGTGCAGCAGCTCAAAACTGCCCTCGCGCAGCGCCGAATGGGCCTGCCGCAGCCGAATCAAGCGGCGCATGAGGTTGAGCAGCGAAGCCGGCTCGCCATCCTGCCGATCAACCGCGCGGGCCATATTCTCAGCCCCGAGCGGCAGCCACGGCTGACCAGAGGTGAAACCGCCCTGCTCGTCCTGCGCCACCCACGGCAACGGCGTGCGCGCGCCATCGCGCGACAGGGTCAGCGGCCAGTTGGCGATCGCCTCAGGGTCTTGCAGTTGCTCGAAGGGGATTTCGACCTGGGTCAGCCCCAGTTCTTCACCCTGATAGATGATAATATCGCCGCGCAGTGAGGTCAGCAGCACCGCCTTAAGGCGGGCAAAACGCTCGCGCTGATCCGGCTGGCACCAGCGCGACAGGGCCCGCGGGGCATCGTGGTTTTCAAATGCCCAGCTTGGCCAGCCGATCCCTGGGCCATCGGCCCACTGGGCTTGCGCCGCGGCAACCAGCTGCGGGGTCAACGCGTTCGCGTAGAGGAAATCGAACCCATAAGCGCTGTTAAGGCGGGCATCGCCGCGGGTGAACACTTGCATTTCAGCCAGCGCATCATCGCCGCCCACTTCGGCCATGGTGAAAATCGCGTCATATTCGTCCGTCAGCGCGCGGATCCGCTCGATGAATGCGGGAATATCAGCGTGGCCCTGGTTATAACGGCGCAGCTGAAAATCGAAGGGGCGTGTGCGCGGGATGCCATTATCGGGCGCCGGGGGATTATCGCGCAGCGCCGGATCGTGCATCGCAAAGTTGAGCGCATCGAGCCGGAAGCCATCAACCCCGCGGTCCAGCCAAAACCGTGCTGCCGCCAGCAGCGCATCCTGCACCGCTGGGTTATGGCAATTCAATTGCGGCTGCTCAGGCAGGAAGTTGTGCAGGTAATATTGGCCGCGCCGAGCATCCCAGGTCCACGCCGGACCGCCAAACACCGACTGCCAATTCGACGGCGGCGAGCCTTCTGGTTTGGGATCGGCCCAGACATACCAATCGGCCTTGGAGCCGGTCCGACTTTGCCGGCTTTCGGCAAACCAGTCATGCTGATCGGAAGTGTGGGCATAGACCTGATCGATCATCACTTTCAGGCCCAGCGCATGGGCCCGGGCCACCAGCCCATCAAAGTCAGCCAGCGTCCCGAAAATCGGATCGACGGCGCAATAATCGGCCACGTCGTAGCCGAAATCCTTCATCGGCGACGTGAAGAACGGGGACAACCAGATCGCATCCACCCCCAATCCGGCGACGTAATCGAGCCGCGAGGTGATCCCCCGCAAATCGCCGATCCCATCGCCATTGGCATCGCAGAAACTGCGCGGGTAAATCTGGTAAATCGTGGCCCCGCGCCACCATTCTGCCCGGGTGGCCTGCTTGTGTGCGGGGGTATCAAGACGGGTCATGCGATTCATCGGCGACAAGGCAATCAATTCGTGGCGGCGCAAACGGCAAAGCCGAATGGCGGAAGGGTCATGGTCAAGGTGCCAGGGGCATCGGAGGTTGGCGAACACTGGCCCGCCAGCGCAGTGAAGGCAATGCTGACAGGTTCAACCGCAACCGTATTCGTAATAGCCTGCGCCGAAGTGTTGAACGCCACCACCACTTCACGCCCCGTTGCCGGATCAAACCGTGACAGCGCCAGCAGCCCCGGCTTGTCGGAAAATGCCCGCACCCGGGTCAGCCCCTGGTTGAGCGCGGGGGTGGACTTGCGCAGCTCGGTCAACGTGGTGATCAGCCGGTACAGCGGGTGATCAGGGCTGAAGTTCGCTTGCGCAGTGGTTGCAGCCGTACCGAGCAGCGACTGGTCGTTGTATTCAGCGACCTTGCTGGGAAACATGTCTTGCCGGGCCTGCTGATCTCCGCCGCGGCCGACAAAGCCTTGTTCGTCACCGTAATAGACCACCGGCACCCCGCGTAGCGTCAGCAGCATGGCATGGCCCAGCAAGGTCCGCGCGAGCAGTTCATCATCGCTTGCCGTGGGATTTTGCGCCTTGATGAACATCGCCAACCGGCCGGCATCATGATTGCCGACAAACGTGGGCAGTTGCAGCGCCCTTTGCGCACCGCCTGCATAAAGCACATCGTCCTCGAACACCCGGGCCAGTTCCTGGGTGCCGGTCTTGCCGCTTACGGCATCAATCGCTGCAACCTGAAATCCGAAATCAAGCACCGCCGGCAGGCCGGCATTGCGGGTCCATCCGGCCAGCAAAGCGGGATCAAACTCCGATGTCGCGACTTCCCCGAAGATGTGGAAGTTGGGTATCCCTTTAGCCTTCGCCCGCTCCAGCATGGCCGGCACAAACGCGCGCCAAAATTCCGGGTTCACATGCTTGGCCGTATCGATCCGGAACCCATCGATGCCAAACCGATCGATCCAGCCGCCGTAAATGTCGATGAAGCCGGCCACGACGCGTGGATCTTCGGTGGCCAGATCATCAAGGCCGCTGAAATCGCCGTACTGGGCACTTTCGCCCTGCCAATTGCTATTGCCACGGTTGTGATAATAGATCGGATCGTTGAGCCAAGCGGGCACTTTCACCCGTTCCTCGCCCTTGGGCACATAGGGAGTATAGGCAAACGCGGGGTTGGTAAGCTTGGCCCAGTTTGACGGCGCCGGATCGGCATCACCGGCAAAGCCCGGATTGATCGCCGGCCCCTTGACCCCGCCTTGCCGCGAAAACGGATAATCAGCCTTGCTGCGATAGGGATAGCGGCCACCGGGGACGACTTCGCGATACTGGATCACGTCAGCCGTGTGGTTGACGATAATATCCATGTAGACTTTCATGCCGCGCGCATGCGCTGCATCGACCAGCGCCTTAAAATCGGCGTCGGTTCCGAAATGCGGATCGACCCGGGTGAAATCGATAATCCAATAGCCGTGGTAGCCCGCGCTTTCATCGCCTTTTGGGCCCTGCACGGGCTTGTTGGCAAAGATCGGACCGACCCAGATCGCGGTCATGCCCATGCCTTGAATGTAGTCCAGCCTGGATTTCAGCCCCTTCAGATCGCCGCCATGGAAAAAGCCCCGCGCCGCAGGATCGAACCCCGTTTTCAGCCGGTCGCCTTTCAGCCCGCCGCGATCATTGCCGAGATCGCCGTTTTCGAACCGGTCCGGCAGAACGAAATAGATCACTTCCTGATCTGGGGTGCGCGCGCGCAAGTTTTGTGACTGCGCTGAAGCTGTTTGAGCCAATGCCGTCGGCACGGCCGCCAGCGAAGCCAGGGACAGGGCACAGGTAGCCATCAGCAGATTACGGATCATGCGATTGGTTCCTTGATCTGCCAACCTGAGCGGACGATCGGTGCCTAAGCGCCGCGACGGCCTTCAGTGGCGCAGTGGTGGGCGATAAATTCAGCGTGGGTCGGCAGCCGGCTGACCGGAGCGGCAATGATCGTCTGTAAATCCTTGAGGAACCCTGCAAGTTCTTCCTTGGTCAGTGCATCGGCCAGCGGGTGATAGGTATTGGGAACGATGTTCTGGCCGACCAGAACCTGAAACCAGCCCACTTCGGCGAACAGTTCGTCCTGTTCACGAAAGATCCGACCGGTGACCTTGAACAGGTCGATTTTCTCTTGCAGGTTTTGCGGCAGTTCCATTTCACGCAGGCGTTGCCAGAACGGCTCGTCGCGCTGGTTGGCGGTATAATGCAGGATGATGAAATCGCGGATCCGCTCGTAATCGTAGGCGATGCGGCGGTTGTAAGCATCAATATTTGCTCGAGCGAAGCGGCGGTCCGGGAAATGAGAAATCAACCGCGCAAGGCCATTCTGCACCAGATGGATCGAAGTCGATTCCAGCGGCTCGATAAAGCCCGACGCCAGACCCAGCGCGATGACGTTGCGGTTCCATGCCTTTTGCCGCATTCCAGTCTGGAAGGAAATCATCCGCGGCTCGGCCAGTGTTTCGCCCTCAACCGTATCCAGCAGTATCGCGGTCGCTTCGTCTTCGCTCATCGCTGCGCTGGAAAAAACGTGGCCGTTGCCGGTGCGATGCTGCAACGGGATGCGCCATTGCCATCCGGCCGGATGGGCGATCGATTGGGTAAAGGGACGGATCGGGCCAACGTTAGCGCTGGGCACCGCAATCGCACGGTCGCAGGGCAGCCAATGGCTCCAATCGACGTAGCCCGTTTTCAGCGTCTGCTCGATCAGCAGCCCCCGGAATCCCGAACAGTCAATGAACAGCTCTCCAGCGACGGTTTCGCCGGATTCAAGGCTGACCGAGCTGACGAAACCGGTTTCCGGGTCAAGGTTGACACCAACGATCCGGCCTTCGGTGCGAACCACACCTTCGCGTTCGGCATGCCCGCGCAGGAACTTCGCATAGAGCGCAGCATCGAAATGAAAGGCGTGGGAAATCCCATCAAGTTGGGTATTGGGGATCCGTTGCAACCGGGCAAAACGGCCAGCCCGGGCGGCGGCTTCATTGAGCGAATAGCTGCCCAGCGGAGCAGACACGCCTTCGCGGCGCCCACGCAACCAATATTGCCAAAATTCAATCAGGTCGAGGCTTTGGCCGAGCTGGCCAAAAACGTGCATATAGCTCTCGCCGATGCGGCCCCAGTTAAGGAATTCGATCCCCAGCTTGAAACTGCCTTGCGTGGCGCGGAGGAATTCATCCTCATCCAGTCGGACCAGGCCGTTGAACAGGCGAATGGCGGGAATAGTGGCTTCACCGACCCCGACGATGCCGATTTGCGCACTTTCGATGAGACGGATGCGGAGCTGTTTGCCCATTGTGGCCGAAAGCGCTGCCGCGGCCATCCAGCCAGCAGTTCCCCCACCGACGATGACCACGTCGCGAATGCGATTATCGGTCACAGTTCCATTCTCTCCGTTCAAGCACACGTATTCTCAAACAGTTTTGGTCGGAAAAAAGAGCGGGCCCGGTGCTTGTCCGAGCCCGCTCTTTTGGATCAGAACTTGTAGGTAACGCCAACCATAAAGTTGCGACCATAGTTCTGGTAGTCGCGAACCTGACGAATATCGTCGTTGTAGTAGGTCAGGAAGCGTTCGTTGGTGAGGTTGCTGACTTGCAGCAGCACCCCGAGTCCTTCGAGCGAACCGCTCTGGAAGGTGTAACCAACTTGCGCATCGACCACGATTTCCTGCGCCGCCATCACTCGATCGCGTGCCAGGCTGAGGCCAGAGACCTCGGCTAGGAACTTCGAGCGGTAACGCGCCGAGGCCCGGGCCTGGAACCCGTTCTTTTCATAGAACGCGGTGCCATTGACCACCCAGCGCGAAAGGCCGGGCATGTTGATCGGCTTGGTGCCACCTTCGGTTACCTTGCTGTCGGTGTACGATGCGCTGGCCAGGAAGCCGAACCCGTCAAGTGCCGATGAGAAGGTGCTGAACGGCAGCGAAAGCGAACCTTCAAAGCCATAGACCTTGCCACTGTCGCCGTTCTGCCATTGCGAGACGATGCCCTGATTGAACGTCGGGGTGACGTTGCCTGGGGTCGGCGTTCCGGTGAAATCGAACGTCGAATTCTGGCGATAGATCCAGTTTTCAAGGTGCTTGTAGAACCCGCCAACCGAAACATACGCGCCGCGGCCGAAGTATTTTTCAACCGCAAGATCGATGGTGTCAGCCATCAGCGGGCGCAGCTTGGCGTTGCCGACCGAACCCGACCAGGGCGAACGGTTGATGTTGGCCCCGGCGATGTTGTTCGCCGCGTTGAAGCTGTAACCAACGCCCGGATTCAACTGGTCCATGCGGGCACGGGCCAGCATGCGGGCCGCACCCAAGCGGACCACGGTCTGCGGAGCGATTTCGTACGACAGGTTCAGGCTGGGCAGGAAGTCGGTGTACTTGACACCATCAGTGATCGAACGCGAAATCGTGCCCGTACCGGGGTTCGACGCCGCATAACCGTTGGCTTGCTGATCGGTGTGAACGATTTGCAACCCGGCGTTGCCCTTGACTGCGCCACTGTTGAAGTTGGCCTGAACGTAACCGGTCAGGACCTTTTCACGCACGACGAAGCTGTTGGTCAGACGGCCCGGCGTCCACAGGGCCTCGTTGGTCAGCTTATAGTTGCCATCGTTGTAAAACTTCCAGCTGTCGAACGCGACCATGCCCGGAATGCCGATGAAGTCGAGCTTCGCGGGATCCAGCAGGTAGGCGGCCGGAACCGCGGGGCTGGCCGGATACTTGGTGTTGGTCAGGACGAAGCCTTCGTCGATCAACTGCTTACGGCGATCCGAATAGTTCGCCCCAACCGTGATGTTTTCGATGAAGCCATCCATCGCCTGAACCGCCTGGAAGCGGATCGACTGGAGGCGGTCCTTGATTGTCGGGCGGTTGACGAAGCCATCCTGGCAGTTCGGCAGCGTGCCGCCACAGCTGTTCCAGCCTTGCGGGTCGGTAATCGTGAATAGCGCCGGATCGGCATAATTGATCGTCGGTTTGAAGGTAATTACGCCGCCGGTCGAAGGCATGGTAAAGCCGAGGCTATCAGTTGCGCCAACCCCGCCGCCACGGCCAGTGCCGAGGTAGATTTCGAGGTTTTCTTCGGTTTTCTTGAGCTTCGAATAGCTCATGTCGAGTTCGAAGGTAAGCGTGTCGCTGGCCTTGAACTGGCTGTTCCAGCCGGTTGCCCAGATTTCAGCGTTGCGATGCACGACATCGTTGCGCATCACGCCTTCAACGCCATTGTAGCGGCCGGCAGTAACCAGCCCGTCGACAGCGGTGTAACCCGGCTGGAGTTGTGCGCCCGACCACTGCAGCGGCAGTTCGATGCCCCGCAGGCGCTGGTCATCCTTGAACTTGGACCAGTAGCCGTCGATCGTGGTGTGGAACGTGTCATCCGGCTGAAATTCGACCACGCCCATCACGCCGTCGCGCTTCAGTTCGTTTGACTTCACATAAGGCTTGGCCCCGCCAATTACCTTGGTGGTTGAGTTCAGATCAGGATAGCCCCAAGCATTCCAGCGCTCTTCCTGCGTCGGAGACTGCATGCGGGCATAACCAATGGCCCAGCCCAGCGTGCCGTCTTCGTTCTGGTCAACGTAGAACACGTTGGCGCGATAGCCCTTGTTCGAAATATCAGGGTTCAGGCGGCCCAGATCGTTCAGTTCGGCGCGCGCGCCGACAACGATCTGACGCTTGCCATAGGCGATCGGACGCACGGTCTTCATATCGATGGTGCCGCCCAGCGCCTGACCGATCAGCTTGGCATCTGGGGTCTTGTAAACAACTGCACCGTTCAGTAGTTCGGTCGGATACTGGTCCAGTTCAACGCCGCGGTTGTTGTTGGCGCTAACCTGCTCCCGGCCATTCAGCAGCGTAGTGGTGAAGTCCGGAGCAAGGCCGCGGATCGACACGACGTTGGCGCGTCCATCAAGGCGTTGGGTGGCAAGGCCCGGCAGGCGCGACAGCGATTCCGCGATCGACAAGTCGGGCAATTTACCCAGGTCTTCGGGGCTGATGACTTCGATGATCGATGAAGCAGCCTTCTTCTGCGCGGCCGACGTATCGATCGAGCCGCGGAAGCCGGTCACGACGATGGCGTCGTCGGCGCTGGACGCCGCGTCGGCAGCCTGGGCCAAAGCGGCCGCCGGCAGCGCGGTTGCACTAACCGCAAGAGCCAGGACGGAAACGCCCAGCCCGCCAGAAAACTTGGTGCGAAGTGTCACGATGCACTCTCCCTAAAGGCACCGGATTTATCGAAGGCTCCGGCGCTCAACCCCCTTGTCGCAGACGGAGACATCATGATCCTCCCCTGCTTGAGCATTCCTTTAAGTCCGGTCACGGCTGGCTCGGAAGAAGGCATACGTATACGCATAATATGCAATGGGCGGCGCTGTGACGCACAAGACACGCTTTAGTATGTGATGCTTACTAAACGACAGCACACCATCGCACGCTTGTCGCCACCCATCTCTATACCTAGAACACCCAGTGTCGGCAGCGGAACCGCGTGACCGCAAGCAGGGGAGATGCCATGGGGCGCAACCGATCGAACAAACCGACCAGCTTCGACATTGCCTTTCGCGCCGGGGTGTCCCAGCCCACCGTCAGCCGCGCGCTGCGGGGATCGAAATCGGTCAGCCTTGCCACCCGCCAGCGGATCGAGGCGATCGCCCGCGAGCTGAACTACTCGGTCGACAAGAACGCTTCGTCGCTGCGCTCGCAACGTTCGAACACGTTGGCGCTGTTGTTCTTCGAAGAACAGACGCCTGATGAAGGCAAGATCAACCCGTTCTTCCTGGCAATGCTGGGGTCGATCACTCGCAGCTGCGCCGATCGCGGGCTGGATTTGCTGATCTCGTTCCAGAAAATGGAGGACGATTGGCACACCCGCTATCAGGACAGCCACCGCGCCGATGGTCTGATCCTGCTGGGTTACGGCGATTACGCGCTGTACAAGAACCGCCTGACCGATCTGGTCGGGCTTGGCACTCATTTCGTGCGCTGGGGATCGGTGCGCGAGGACAACATCGGCGCTACGGTCGGTTCGGACAACCTCGGCTCGGGCCGTCTGGCTGGTGAGCACCTGCTGGGCATCGGCCGGCGGCGAATTGCCTTCCTTGGTCAGGCCGACGAACACTATCCGGAATTCGCCGATCGCTATCGCGGACTATGCGATGCGCTGATGGTTCAGGGGATCACGCCGGACCCGGCCTTGCAGCGCAACGCGATCAGCTATGAAGATGCCGGACAGGCTGCAACCCAGGCCTTACTGGACGATGGTATCGCCTTTGATGCGATTTTCGCCGCCAGCGATCTCATCGCTATTGGCGCGCTGCGCGCCTTGACCGCCGCAGGCCTCAAGGTTCCGCAAGATGTGGCAATCGTCGGTTTTGACGACCAGCCCGCCGCCACCATGAGCAACCCACCACTGACCACGATCATGCAGGATCTGAAGGCGGCGGGCGAACTGCTGGTCGAAACACTGATCGCCCAAATTGATGAACGCCCGGTCGGCAATCGCGCGATCTCTGCCCGCCTGATCGTGCGGGCCAGCACCACGGGATAACCCCGTCACCACGCCCGCAGCAGCCTCGCCACGCCAGTTGCGTATTCGTATGCGGCTTGTCGGCGCGGCGCTGCCATGCCAGCGAGGCGACAGGGGATTGGAGAGGCAACAATCATGCAAAAACCACGGCAAGGCTGGGGCGGGCTGTTCAACATCAGCTTTGGCTTCTTCGGCATCCAGATCGGCTTCGCGTTGCAGAACGCCAACATGAGC
>JBDKLL010000159.1:0-3032 GCA_039795595.1 Pseudomonadota bacterium | reverse complement strand
CTGGAGCGGCGGATTGCAGAGAACGTGCGGGAGGCCGCGGAATAATGCCTAAGGTAACCGTAGACGGCGTTGAAATCGAAGTTCCGGCCGGGGCCACCGTGCTGCAGGCGTGCGAGCTTGCCGGCAAGGAAATCCCCCGGTTCTGCTATCACGAACGGCTGTCGATCGCCGGCAACTGCCGGATGTGTCTGGTCGAAGTTTCGCCCGGGCCGCCCAAGCCGCAGGCATCGTGCGCGCTACCGGCCGGCGAAGGGCAGGTGATCCGCACCGATAGCGAAATGGTCAAGAAGGCGCGGGAAGGGGTGATGGAGTTCCTCCTGATCAACCACCCGCTCGATTGCCCGATCTGCGATCAGGGCGGCGAATGCGATCTGCAGGACCAGTCGGTGGCCTATGGCCGCGGCGGCTCGCGCTATCACGAGCACAAGCGCGCGGTGACCGAAAAGTACATGGGCCCGCTGATCAAGACGGTGATGACCCGCTGCATCCATTGCACCCGCTGCGTGCGCTTCAGCGAGGAAATCGCCGGGGTGGATGAAATCGGCGCGCTCTATCGCGGCGAAAACACCCAGATCACCACCTATCTCGAACACGCGGCCAAGCATGAAATGTCGGCCAACGTGATCGATCTGTGCCCGGTTGGCGCGCTGACCTCGCGGCCTTACGCGTTTGAAGCCCGGCCGTGGGAACTGAAGAAAACCCTGTCGATCGACGTGTCCGACGCGGTTGGCGCGAATATCCGGCTTGATGCCCGCGGCCGCGAAGTGTTGCGCATCCTGCCGCGGGTCAACGACGACGTGAACGAGGAATGGCTGTCGGACAAAGGCCGGTTCCAAGTGGATGGGCTGACCCGTCGCCGCCTCGACAAGCCGTGGCTGCGCGTTGATGGAAAATTGCAGGCGGCGAGCTGGGCCGAAGCCTTTGCCGCAATCGGTAAGATCAACCCGGGCAAGAACGTTGCCGTAATCGCCGGCGATCTGGTCGATTGCGAAACGATGTTCGCGGCCAAGGCGCTGGCCAAGGCGCTGGGTTCGGACATGCTGGAAGGGCGGCAGACCGGCCTTGCCTACGATTGCAGCAACCTTGCCGCAGTCAATTTCAATTCGACGCTGGCCGGGATCGAAACCGCCGATGCGGTGCTGATCGTGGGCAGCCACGTGCGCTGGGAAGCGCCGCTGGTGCAAAGCCGCCTGCGCAAGGCCGTGAAGCGCGGCGCGCAGGTGTTTGTCGTTGGCCCTGAGTGGGATGCGACCTATCCGGTCACCAACCTTGGCAACGATCTTGCCGTGCTCGACAAGCTGCCCAAGGCCGCGGCGGATGCGCTCAAGGCGGCCGAACGGCCCGCGCTGATCCTTGGTGGGGCCGGGCTGGGCAAGGGCGCGCTGGCGCCGTGCCTTGCGCTGGCCGACAAGTACAAGCTGGTGCGCGATGGCTGGAATGGCTTCAACGTACTGCACATGGCCGCCAGCCGCATGGGCGGGTTGATGCTGGGCTATACACAGCCGGGCGGCATCGCCGATCTGGTTGCGGCCAAGCCCAAGATGGTGATTTCGCTGGGTGCGGACGAAGTGGATTACACCAAGTTCGCGGGTTCGATGATCGTCTATATCGGCCACCACGGCGATAAAGGCGCGCATGCAGCCGATGTGATCCTGCCCGCCGCGGCGTTCAGCGAAAAGCCCGGCACTTACGTCAACACCGAAGGGCGCGTGCAGAGGGCCGACAAGGCCGTGTTCGCCCCCGGCGATGCGCGCGAAGACTGGACGATCCTGCGCGCCATGGCTGACAGCCTTGGGGTGTCGGTCGGGTTCGACAGCTTTGACGAACTGCGCGCCGCAATGGCCAAGGCCGTGCCGGCGCTGGGCGCTGAAGGGCTGGCTGATTACGGCGCGTTGCCCAAGGCCGGCAAGGCCAAGGCCGAAGGCACGATCGAAGCCTATCCGATCAAGGACTTTTACCTGACCAACCCGATCGCCCGCGCCAGCGCGACGATGCAGCGCTGTTCGGCTGAACTGCTGCACGGCGAAGACTTTGCGGAGGCCGCGGAATGACCCAGTTCTTCCAGACACTCGGCCTGCCTTTTGAATGGGCCTGGGGGCTTGCCACGCTGTGCGGGATCCTGCTGATCGCGCTGCCGCTGATGCTGGCCGTGGCGATGATCATTTACGTCGATCGCAAGATCTGGGCGGCGATGGCGCTGCGCCGCGGCCCCAACGTGGTTGGCCCGTGGGGCTTGCTGCAATCCTTCGCCGATGGCCTCAAGGTCATGCTGCAGGAAACGATCATTCCTTCGGCCGCCAACAAAGGCTTGTTCCTGATCGCGCCGATCATCACGTTTACCGTGGCGTTGATGGCGTGGGCGGTGATCCCGTTCAATTCCGCCGCGATCCTGGCGGATATCAACGTTGGCCTGCTCTATATCCTCGCGATTTCGTCGCTGGGGGTTTACGGCACGATCATCGCGGGCTGGTCATCGAATTCGAAGTATCCGTTCTTTTCGGCGATGCGCGCTTCGGCCCAGATGATCAGCTATGAAGTTTCGATCGGCTTCATCCTGATCTGCGTGGTGCTGTGGGCGGGTACGTTCAACATGAACGGCATCGTCATGGCGCAGAAGGGCCATGTGCTGGGCCTGATCAACGGGTTCGTGGCGAATCCACTGCTGTTCCCGATGTGGGTGATGTTCCTGATTTCGGGCATGGCCGAAACCCAGCGCGCGCCGTTCGACCTGACCGAAGCTGAAAGCGAGCTCGTCGCCGGGTATCAGACCGAATATTCGTCGATGGCGTTCGCGCTCTATTGGCTGGGCGAATATGCCAACGTGCTGTTGATGTGCGCGTTGAATGCCGTGCTGTTCTGGGGCGGTTACTTGCCGCCGCTGGAACTGCCGGTGCTCTACCTCATCCCGGGATGGATCTGGCTGTTCGCCAAGATCTTCTTCTTCTTCTTCGTGTTCAGCTGGGTCAAGGCCACGGTTCCGCGTTATCGCTATGACCAGTTGATGCGGCTTGGCTGGAAGGTCTTCCTGCCCG
>JBDKLL010000158.1:0-3229 GCA_039795595.1 Pseudomonadota bacterium | reverse complement strand
GCAGCACATCGGCTTTGGCAGTGGCCGGAAGATTGGAATCCGCGGCCACCCGTTCCCGAGCCTTGCGCAGTGCCTCAACGGTCTGCGCCTTGTCACCTTTGGTGCAGAACACCATCCGCGTCCGCTGGTGCTTACCCTCACGATCTTGTTCGGAATTGACCGCAGTGACTTGCCCTGCGCACTGGCCGGGAAGCATCGCTGCATCCGGTCCCAGCGCAAGGTGATTTTCAGCCCCGACAGCATGGATCACGATCATTTGCGCCCGGTGTTCACCCTTGGCCAGCGACACATCCGGTTGAGCTACAGCGGCATCTGCAGGAACGATATGCCCGATTTCCGCAATGCGGGCCTCAATCTCTGCATCGGTCAAAGGTTTGGGCGTTTTGAACACGAACGTCCGACCGTCGCGGATGACAGTTTGAGTGACAAGCCCTTCCTCAGCGTGATTTTCGCCAGATTGTTCGACGATCACCATGTGGTGATTGGGCACAGTAGCGGCTTGGACAAAAGCCATCGAACCAGCCACCAACTGAGCTGCGATGCCCGCACCAAAGAAAGCCAGCCGACGAAGCAACAGTGCCTTCATGCAATCATCCCACAAACCAGAAACCGGCGCGAACCATGCAATGGCCGCGCCGGGTGCCAGATCAATACACCCGCTTCTTCGGCTTGATGTATTCAACATCGTCGGTCAGCGTGAATTCGTGGACCGGGCGATAATCGATGCGAACTTCGCCGCCCTTACCGCCCCAGCCGTTGAACCAAGCCGCGGTGTGCTTCATCCATTCGGCATCGTTGCGATCAGGGAAGTCCTCATGCGCATGGGCGCCGCGGCTTTCCTTGCGGTTCTGGGCGCCGTGCAGCGTGACCGAAGCCTGGCTGATCAGGTTGTCCAGTTCCAGCGTTTCGATCAGGTCCGAGTTCCAGATCAACCCGCGATCCGAAACGTGGATGTCCTGCATCCGTTCGTACGTCTTGGCGAGCTTGGCCTTGCCTTCGACCATCAGTTCGTCGGTGCGGAACACGGCGGCGTGCTGGCTCATCGTGCGCTGCATTTCGGTGCGGATTTCGGCCGTGGGTGAACCGCCCTTGGCGTTGCGGAAGTGATCAAGGCGGCTCAGCGCAAGATCGGCGCTGTCCTTGGGCAGTTCGGCATGGGCCGAATTCGGCTTGACCAGTTCCTTGAGGCGCAGGCCAGCCGCGCGGCCGAAGACAACCAGATCGGTCAGCGAGTTCGAGCCGAGCCGGTTGGCACCGTGGACCGAAACGCAGGCCGCTTCGCCCACCGCGAACAGCCCCGGGACAACCGTTTCAGGATTGCCATCGGCCCCGATGGTCATCACTTCGCCGTGATAGTTCGTCGGGATACCGCCCATGTTGTAGTGCACGGTCGGCACCACGGGGAGCGGCTGGCGGGTCAGGTCAACCCCGGCAAAAATCTTGCCGCTTTCGGTGATCCCCGGCAGGCGCTGGCCCAGCACCGCCGGATCGATGTGATCGAGGTGCAGGTAGATGTGGTCCTTGTGCGGGCCAACGCCGCGCCCTTCGCGGATTTCCATCGCCATCGAGCGCGAAACCACGTCACGGCTGGCCAGATCCTTGGCCGAAGGGGCGTAACGCTCCATGAACCGTTCGCCTTCGGAGTTGGTCAGATAACCGCCCTCGCCGCGCGCACCTTCGGTGATTAGCACACCCGCGCCGTAGATCCCGGTGGGATGGAACTGCACGAATTCCATGTCCTGCAGCGGCAAGCCGGCACGCAGCACCATCCCGCCGCCGTCGCCAGTGCAGGTGTGGGCCGAAGTGCAGGTGTAGTACGAACGACCATAGCCGCCGGTCGCCAGCACCACCGCCTTCGAGCGGAACCGGTGGATCGAACCGTCATCCATGCACAGCGCGATCACGCCGCGGCATTCACCGTTTTCCATGATCAGATCGATCGCGAAGTATTCGATGAAGAAATCTGCATCGTACTTCAGGCTCTGCTGGTAGAGCGTGTGCAGCAGCGCGTGGCCGGTCCGGTCCGCTGCGGCGCAAGTGCGCTGCACCGGGGGGCCTTCGCCCATATTCTGCATATGGCCGCCAAACGGACGCTGGTAGATCGTGCCATCATCGTTGCGGCTAAACGGCATTCCCGCGTGTTCCAGCTCCAGAATGGCCTGCGGGGCCTCGCGGACCAGATACTCAATCGCGTCCTGATCACCCAGCCAGTCCGAACCTTTAACGGTATCGAACATGTGCCACGTCCAGTGATCGGGCGTGTTGTTCATCAGCGATGCGGCAATCCCGCCTTGCGCCGCCACGGTGTGCGAGCGGGTCGGGAATACTTTGGTGATGCACGCGGTTTTCAGGCCCGCTTCGGCGCTGCCCATCGTGGCGCGCAGGCCCGAACCGCCGGCGCCGACAACAACCGTATCGTAAGTGTGATCGATGATTTTGTAAGCAGGGGCATTCATCTATCAGGCTCCCAGCACGAGGCGGATCACGCACAGCAGGCCAAAGCCGGCCCCGGCGAACGTGGCAAGGTTAAGCAGCGCCATCGCGGCAAATTTGTTGGCGTGTTCATGGACATAGTCTTCCACCAACACCTGCAGGCCCAACCGGGCGTGCCAGAAGGTGGAAAGTACGAACAGGCCCAGCAGCGTGCCCGGCAGTGGATGCGCAATCCATTCGTGCACGGTGGCAAACTGCAAGTTGGGCAGGCGCACCAGCGAAACCAGCAGCCACAGCCCGGTGATCAGGTTGCCGATCGCAGTAAAGCGTTGCAGCAGCCAGTGATGCGTTCCCGAATGCGCCGAGCCATGCCCGCGCACGCGTCCGATCGAAGTTCCGTTACCCATGTTCCGTCACCCTCAGTGGAGGATCGTCGCCCAGGTGGCGACAGTGAGCGCAATGGCGATAAGCGGCGTTGCCACCGACCAGAACGCATTGCTCTTCAATTCAAAACCAGCGCCGATATCCAGCACGAAGTGGCGGATGCCCGAAGCCATGTGGTTGAAGAAAGCCCAGGACAGGCCAATCAGCACCACTTTGCCATACCACGCACCGGCGTGGGTCAGGAACGCGGCGTAAGACGCTTCACCGCCGGCCAGCGCGCTCAGCCAGTAGAGCAGCACGCCAAGGCCGACAAACGCCATGCCATCACCGGTTACGCGGTGCAGGATCGAGACCAGCATTGCCGGCCCCCAGCGCCAGATCTGCAGATGCGGCGAAATCGGACGGTTCTTCG
>JBDKLL010000157.1:0-2840 GCA_039795595.1 Pseudomonadota bacterium | reverse complement strand
ATCCGTTCACCAACAAACCGTTCGTGAACTTTTACGCGACCAAACGGATCGGCGGGCAGGTGCTCGATAGCGACGCGATCAAGCTGCTCAAGATCTCGCTCTAACCGTTTGCGGCCGTGGGTCCCTCCCTGCTCGCGGCCCAGCGCCCGCACCGTCCCTCCCCGGCGGCGCGGGCGCACCCCGTATTCGGACACCCTGCCAAACGGAGATCGCCATGAAACGGGCAATCGTCACCCCAGCCGCGGCCCAAGCCGCAGCCCTGTCACAGCTCAAGGACTGGCTCGGCCTGACCACCACCGCGGAAGACGTGGCGCTGGCCGCGCTGCTGCTGGCCGCGTTCGACCTCTGCGAAGACTTTACCGGCGTTATGCCGCTGCAACAGGGCTGCGAGGAAATCCTGCCCGTCACCAGCGAATGGAACGTGCTCGACACCCGCCCCGTGCAGGCGATCACCGCGGTGCAGGGCCTGCCCGCCGAAGGTGCGCGCTTTACACTGCCCGTGGCCGATTATGCGATCGACCTTGGCGCAGATGGCACCGCCCGTGTGCGGATCCGCAACCCCGGATCGGCCGGACGGATCGCGGTGCGGTTCACTGCTGGGCTGGCGAGCGAGTGGGCCAGCCTACCCGATGCCCTGCGGCACGGCGTGCTGCGCCTAGCCGCGCACCAGTATCGCACCCGCGAAGATGGTGCGGCCGCCCCGCTGCCCCCGGCGGCCATCGCCGCAATGTGGCGGCCATGGCGGCACCTGCGGCTGGCATGAACGACTTTGCCCCGATCGCCGCGCGCCTGATCGAACAGGCCCGTCAATTGGCCCACGCCCATGCCCGTGCCCACACTGCGGCATTGCGCACGGTGCCAGTCGGTCGCGCGGCGCGTTGGCGCTGGGCCAGCCTGCTCTGGCCGTTGTTCACGAAAGGATAGGACCGTGGAAATTCCCTTGCGCGCCGCGTTGATCACGTGGCTGGCGGCCGATCCCGCACTGGCCGGAACGCTCAATTCCGTGAGCGAGGAAACCCCGATGCGCGCAGCCCTGCCGTGGTTGGCGATCGCCGCCAGCGCCAGCATCGATTGGAGCGCCAAGGATCGCACCGGCCGCGAAGTGCGGATCGCACTGGAGCTGCATTGCCGCGGCGACCGGCCCGATAGCGCCGCCGCCCTGTGCGCCGCGCTCGAACAACGCGTGGCCATGCTGCCCGCAGCGCAAGCCGGGTTTCGCGTGGTCACCACCTCTGTGCTGCGGACCCGCGCCGAACAGCGTGACGGCAATATCCGCGCGATCCTGATCGAATACCGCTTCCGCGTTCTGGCGGACTGAGCCGCTCTGAACACTGACCAGCCCTGAAAGGAGAATCCCATGCCGGCCCAGAAAGGCAGTGCTTTCCTGCTCAAGATTTCCGACGGCGGATCACCCGCCACCTATCGCACCGTCGCCGGGCTGCGAACCACCAATATGTCGGTCAGCGGCGATATGGTGGTGACCACATCCAAGGACAGCGGCGGCTGGCGCGAAATCCTTTCGGGCGCTGGCGTGCGGCAAGTTTCGGTCAGCGCTGCCGGGATCTTCCTCGGCAGTGCGGCCGAAGCCCAGCTACGCGCCAACGCGATGAACGGCACGCTTGATTCCTATGAACTCAGCTTTGAGGACGGGGAAAGGCTGCGCGGCCGGTTTTTGGTTCAGAAGCTCGACTATTCGGGCGATTTTAATGGTGAGCGCAACTATACGCTGAGCCTTGAAAGCTCCGGCCCGGTCGCCGCGGTATGAGCAACCCCTGGCGCGGGGAAGCCACCCTGCAGATCGACGGCACGGCCCATGTACTGCGCCCCAGCTTTACTGCACTGGTCGCGGCCGAGGACGAACTCGGCCCGCTGTTCGCGCTGGTCGACCGGGCGGGATCAGGCCAGCTCAAGCTGAGCGAAGTTGCCGCGCTATTCTGGCACTGTCTGGCCGAACGCACCGGGTTGACCCGCCAACGCGTGGGCGAGGCCGTGCTGGCCGCGGGGCTGGCGGCGGCCAGCAAGCCGCTGCGCGCGGTGCTGGGCCAGATCCTCCAGGGTGATGGCAGCCCGCCGACATGACCGCCAATGCACCCCGGTACTTCGGCTCTGGCGCCAATCGGCTGGCGGGGCTGGCAGCGCGACTGCTGGGCTGGCGGCCCACAGAATTCTGGTACGCCACCCCAGCCGAACTGGCCGCGGTGCTAGCCCCAGAAGTGGATGCGGCACCGCCGCTCGATCGCGCCGAACTCAACCGCATGATGGAGCACGACAATGGTTGATACCGTGGACAGCCTGTTGATCGACGTTCGCGCCAATACCCAGGGATTTGCCGCCGATGTTGCCGCAATGCGCAGCACGTTTGATGGCACGCTGGTGGGCGGCTTCGCCCGGGCCGGTGATGCGCTGGAGCGCGGACTGGTTGGTGCACTGCGCAAGGGCAGTCTGGGCTTCGAGGAATTGCGCAAAATTGCGTTCGGCGTGCTCGATGCGATTGCCGGGCAAGCCGCCACCGGCCTGCTGGGCGCATTAAGCCCGGGCGGCACAAGCGGCACGGGCGGCAACCTGCTGAACCTTGGTGGGTTGGTTGCCGGCCTGCTGGGCTTGCCCGGGCGGGCCACGGGCGGCGCAGTGGCCCCCGGGCGTGGCTATGTGGTGGGCGAACGCGGGCCGGAACTGTTCGTGCCGACCAGCGCCGGGCGGATCGAACCCGGCCTTGGCGGCCCTGCCCGCGACGTCAAAGTGGCGATCACGATCACGGCCCCGCCGGGCGCCGGCCCGGCGCAGGCGCTGCAACGGTCAAGCCGGCAAGTGGCCAGTGCGGTGCGCCGCGCGCTCAGCGA
>JBDKLL010000156.1:0-4792 GCA_039795595.1 Pseudomonadota bacterium | reverse complement strand
TGCTTCGGTTGGAAGCGCGGCGCGGCCGGGGCAGGCGGTGCGATGATCGGAACGACCGGCGCCACGGGCGGCGGAGTCGTTACGACCGACACCGGCGGTGGGGTAACGTTAACGTTGATCTTCGGCGGCGGAGCCACGATCGGGGGCGGCGTCGCTGCCTTTTTCGGCGGCGGCGGCGGCTCCTTCTTGGGCTCGTCCTTCTTGATGTCGACGGTCGTCACCTTCTTCACGACAGCCTTGAACCCTTCATAGGCAAGACCGCTCACCAGCGCGTAGCCGACGAACACGTGAATCAGAGCAACGATGACAAAGGCGGCAATTCGATTGCCACTCACTTCCTGGTCAGCGTAAGCCATTCAGACGCATCACTCCTAATCAGTCCCCCCCGGAACAGGCCCGGGGACGACGCCCGAATCTGCCCACGGGAAGATTCGACCGCCTAAATTCTTAATTTCCACCCTGTTGGTCAACCCGGGAACCAAGCAGGCGCCCGACACCTGCTAAGCCAGATCGAAGGCCATTATGCTTATGAGGCCCGATTTTGCCGGTGATGTAGCGGCCGAGTGCGGCTCGCGCAACGCTTTATCCATTAACCGTCGATTCACTTGTGTTCGGATCAAAGCTGGGGAAAAGGCAGGGAAAATTGCCAGCCATGCATGTTCGCGCCCGGCCGGCCCGATATTTTTGGAGCCATCATGCACAAGAATCTTGCTCTGATTGCTGCAAGCCTTGCCGTTTTTGTCGCGGTGCCGCGGGTTGCGGTGGCGGCGATTGATTCGCCTGTTGGTGCCGCAACGACCGCCGCCACCGCCACTGCTGCGGTTCCCAGCTATGCCGATCTGGCGGACCTGATCGATGGCACCCCGCTGGTGATCAAGGCCCAGCCGCGCAAGCTGGCCCCGGTGGACGCGGCGCGCGCGCCGGGCATGAAACCGGGCTGGGCGCGGTTTTACGTCGAGGCCAAAACCGAAGCGGTGATGTTCGGGCGGACCGGCGTGGGCGAGCAACTGCGCTACCTGGTTGATCTGAAGCTGGATGCCAAGGGCAAGCCGCCCGCTTTCAAGAAACAAAGCGTGCTGTTGTTTGCCCGAGCGGTTGCGGCACGGCCGGGCGAATTGCAGTTGGTGGCACCGGACGCCCAAGTGCTGTGGGATCCGGCGGTGGAAGCACGCGTGCGTGGGCTGCTGGGCGAACTCAATGCGACCGGGGCGCCGCAGCGCATCGTCGGCGTGCGTGAGGCAATGTTCGTGCCGGGCAACCTTGCCGGTGAAAGCGAAACCCAGCTGTTTCTGGTGACCACCAGCGGCGAACCCGCGGCGATCACCGTGGCGCGCCAGCCCGGGCAGGCCCCGCGCTGGACCGTTTCGTTTTCGGATCTGGTCGGCGATGCCGCTGTCCCGCCGCGCGAGACGCTGGCCTGGTATCGGCTGGCCTGCTTCCTGCCGCGGGCGCTGCCGGATGACGTGCTGACCGCCGGCACGCCGGCCGATCGGGCGGCGGCGGGGCAGGATTACCGGTTCGTGCTGGATCAGCTTGGCAGTTGCGGGCGGACCCGCAACTAGGCCCGGCCAGCTCCGACGCGGTGCGGTTGACGTTCAGAAGCGCTTGCCGCCCGCGCATCGCACCCGTAAGGGCCGCGGCGCGAAAGGGATTATCATGGCCGAACCTCTGCGTATTGCGCTTGCTGGCCTTGGCACCGTGGGTGCCGGGGTCATTCGTCTGGTTGAAGCGAACGCCGCGCTGATCGCGCGCCGCGCCGGACGGCCGATCCAGATCACGGTGGTGGGTGCGCGCGATCGCAACAAGGATCGCGGGGTCGACCTGTCGTCCTATGCCTGGGAAGACGACATGGTCGTGATGGGCGAGCGTGCCGATGTCGACGTGGTGGTCGAACTGGTTGGCGGGTCGGATGGCCCCGCGCTCAGCTGCGCGCGCACCACGCTTGATGCAGGCAAGGCGTTCGTCACTGCCAACAAGGCGATGATCGCCCACCACGGTCTGGAACTGGCGGCCAAGGCTGAAGACAAGCGGGTTGCGCTGAAATTCGAAGCCGCGGTGGCGGGCGGCATCCCGGTGATCAAGGGGCTGCGCGAAGGGGCTGCCGCGAACGAGATCGAACGGGTTTACGGCATTCTCAACGGCACCTGTAATTATATCCTGTCGACGATGGAGGACACCGGCCGCGATTTTGCCGATGTGCTCGCCGAAGCGCAGGCCAAGGGCTATGCCGAAGCGGATCCGGCGTTCGATATCGAAGGCACCGATGCTGCCCACAAACTATCGATCCTGGCCGCGATCGCATTTGGCGCGGCGGTGGATTTTGCCGGCGTTGATACCCGCGGGATCACCCGGTTGCGGGCGGCCGATATCGCCCAGGCCGATGCGCTGGGTTATGTCATCCGCCTGATCGGCATGGCCGAAACTGATAAAACCGGCGGGAATCCGGCGCTGTTCCAGCGGGTGCAGCCGCATCTGGTGCCGTTTGATCATCCGCTTGCCCACGTTGACGGGGCCACCAACGCGGTGGTTGCCGAAGGCAACTTTTCCGGCCGGTTGCTGTTTCAGGGTGCGGGTGCGGGCGATGGCCCGACGGCCAGCGCGGTGGTGGCTGATCTGATCGACATCGCCCGGGCGATGGCCGGTTCGGGCGAAGTTGGCGCGGCCTTTTCGGTGCCGGTGGCCGAGCTGGAAAAATTGCCGCGCGCGGCCACCGGGCATCGCACCGGGCGGGCCTATCTGCGCTTCATGGTGGCCGATCGCCCGGGCGTGCTGGCTGAAATTACCGCCGCCTTGCGCGATGCCGGGGTTTCGATCGAAAGCATGATCCAGAAAGGCCGGGGCGAATCCGGGGACGAAGTGATGGTTGCGATGGTGACCCACGAAGGTCCGGAAAGTGCGGTTTCGCAGGCGCTGCGCCTGCTTGAAGGCTCTGAAAGCCTGGCCGAGCCACCGCTGGTGATGCAGATCCTCGGCGATTGATCGCCTTACGGCGCGGCCTTTTCGCCTTTGGCGATCAGGTCGGCGTCCGATCCTTCGGGCGGTTCGGGGATTGCTTTCACGTCGATCATATAGACTGGCGGCGGGGCCCAGCCGCCGATCACGCAGCCGGCCTGCCCGCGGCACGATCCGCGATCGAGCTGCGGCGCGCGCGGGATGCCGTTGTTGAGTTCCCGGCGC
Organism: Pseudomonadota bacterium; assembly: GCA_039795595.1. Classification (GTDB taxonomy): domain Bacteria; phylum Pseudomonadota; class Alphaproteobacteria; order Sphingomonadales; family Sphingomonadaceae; genus Novosphingobium. The sequence continues at coordinate 1,615 of JBDKLL010000156.1, read as the reverse complement.
GCGGCCAGCGAGGCCGGATCGCTTTCGGCGGTTGACGGCACCCGCAAGTCTTCGCCGCGATCGGGGGCGCAGACCACGATCGCCCCATCCCCGCCGCTGGTATCGCAGCGGCGGCGCGGTGGCGGTGCGCCGTAAAGGTTGCGCGTAATCGTGATCCGGCTCGCCACTTGTGCATCAAGATCGTTATCGTAATCGACGACCGGCTGGGCCATGGCGCGCGGTGCCAGGCCCAGCCCGCCGCCGCCAGCCCCAAGAATGGCTGCAAACACCAGCACGGGCCCCAACCTGAAATGCACGATGAACCCCGTTGCTGAACTGCGCGAACTAGCCTCTGGAGCACTTAATCCGGCCTGAACAAGGTTTGGCCGGGTTCTGGCTCTCGACATCGCGGCGCGCGCTGTCTAAGCGCGCAGGAGATCTTCTTCACATACGTATTCAAGACAAGGCAAGCGTTACACCATGAGCAAATCCACTCCCGCCAGCAGCGTCCTCGACCGGGTTCTCGTGCTCGAAATGGTCCGTGTGACCGAAGCCGCCGCGATTGCCGCTTCGGCGCTGGTTGGCCGCGGCGATGAAAAGGCCGCCGATCACGCAGCGGTGGAAGCGATGCGCGCCGCGTTCGACGAATTGGAAATCGACGGCACCGTGGTGATCGGCGAGGGCGAGCGCGATGAAGCCCCGATGCTGTACATCGGCGAAAAGGTGGGCGGTGCGGTTGGTCGCGGTCCGAAGATCGACATCGCGCTGGATCCGCTGGAAGGCACCACCATCACCGCCAAGGCCGGACCCAATGCGCTGGCGGTGCTGGCCTGCGCCGAAGAAGGCAACCTGCTCAACGCGCCCGATGTTTATATGGACAAGCTGGCGGTGGGGCCGGGCTATCCTGATGGGATCATCGATCTGGCCAAATCGCCGACCGACAACGTCAAGGCCGTGGCCGCCGCCAAGGGCGTGCAGCCGCATGAAATCATCGTCTGCGTGCTGGATCGTCCGCGCCATGCCGATCTGATCGCCGAACTGCGCGGGCTGGGCTGCGGCGTGGTGCTGATCGGCGATGGCGATGTTGCCGGGGTGATCGCGGTGACCAACGAAGACACCACGATCGATCTCTACATGGGTTCGGGCGGGGCGCCCGAAGGGGTACTGGCGGCGGCGGCGCTGCGCTGCGTTGGCGGTCAGTTCAACGGCCGGTTGCTGTTCCGCAACGAGGACGAAAAGGCCCGCGCGCGCAAGTGGGGGATCACCGACCTCAACAAGATCTACACCCGCGATGAACTGGCCAAGGGCGATTGCATCTTTGCCGCCACCGGGGTGACCGATGGATCGTTGCTGGACGGGGTGAAGCGTTTGAAGGACGGCACGATGACCACGCATACCGTGGTGATGCGGGCCAGTTCGGGCACGGTGCGCTGGGTCAAGGGCGAACACCGCAAGGCCCGCTGATCCACCGTTTCCGCGTTGGTCCGGCTTGCAATCGCGTCGCGCTCGGGTAGAGCCCGGCGCGGGGTCATTGGACGTGGTCTGCGAAGGTCGGACCACTGCTAGCGGGAAGGACGCGCGCAGATGAAGATCGTTGCCGGCAACAGCAACCTGCCACTCGCACGGGCGATTGCAG
>JBDKLL010000155.1:0-6740 GCA_039795595.1 Pseudomonadota bacterium | reverse complement strand
GAAAAGCGTTGCCCTGATGCAGCGCGGCTCAAATGGGAGAATGACTGATGGCCGAGGAACAGATCCTCACCCTTTCGTGTCGGGACAAGCCCGGCATCACTGCACGTGTAACCAGCTATCTGTTTGAAAAGAATGGAAACATTCTTGAGGCCCAGCAGTTCAACGATCAGGCTGGCGGACAGTTCTTCATGCGGGTGGCGTTTGCCCCGGGCGCGGTGGAAGCCGATTCGATTCGAGCAGGATTTGCAGCGCTTGCCAGCGAATATGGCATGACCTGGAACCTGCGCGCGCGCTCCGCGCGGCGCAAGGTGGTGCTGATGGTATCGAAGTTCGATCACTGTCTGGGCGATCTGCTCTATCGCAATCGGATCGGCGAACTGAACATGGATGTCGTGGCGATTATCGGCAACCATCCCAAGGAAGCGCTGTCGATCTCGCTGCTTGGCGATACGCCGTATTACCACTTCCCGATCACCAAGGATACGAAGCCCCAGCAAGAAGCCCAGATCAAGCAGGTCGTTACCGATTCGGGGGCGGAACTGGTGGTGCTGGCGCGGTATATGCAGATCCTTTCGGATGATCTGGCGGCGTTCCTTTCAGGCCGCTGCATCAACATCCACCATTCGTTCCTGCCCGGGTTCAAGGGGGCCAAGCCTTATCATCAGGCCCATGCGCGCGGGGTGAAGATGATCGGCGCAACCGCACACTATGTTACCGCCGATCTGGATGAAGGCCCGATCATCCATCAGGATGTCGAAGCGGTCACTCATTCGGATACGCCGGAAGATATGGTGCGCAAGGGCCGCGACGTGGAACGTCGCGTACTAGCCGAAGCCGTGCGGATGCACCTTGAAGACCGTGTGCTGCTCAACCACGACAAGACCGTGGTGTTCCGCAGCTAGGCCGCGCAAGGTAACCGGGAAATTTGTCAGAGGAGGCGGCAATGCAAGTCAACGCACTCGATCACGTCAATATCATCACCGATGACCTTGATGGCACGGCCAAGTTTTATGAAGCCTTGCTTGGCCTTGAACGCCGCGATGCGCCGCCTCCGCTGACCCCGCAGACCGCCCAATGGATGTACGATGCCGGCGGCCGGGGCATCCTCCACCTCAATTCGACCGACTGCACCCGCGCCTATGACCGCGAAGTGCAGCCGGGCGAATTGACCGGCGCCGTCCACCACGTGGCGCTGAACTGCACTGGCTATGACGAAGTGATCCGCCGCATCGAAGCCGCCGGGCTGGACTATCAGGTCAACCTCGTCGCCGCGATCGGGCTGCGGCAGGTGTTTACGGCCGATCCGAACAACGTATTGCTAGAATTGAATTTTTTTGGTGACTAAGTGCAGCAAAAGGCTATGCGTTGTGCATGGGTCTGCTGACATTACCAACCGTTGCCGTCAAAGACGCTTTCCGATTGTGGCGCTTCGCGCCATGGGTTCCGTTGATCGCGCTAATCCCCGAATTTGCACAACATATCGTTGAAATTAAGCTCGGTATGTTTGTCAGCCTTGAGGCATTCAAGGCACTCCAAAACGACTCACTTCGTTGGAGTTGGGGCTACGGCAAACTGGCAGGGCTTGCGATTGCGATCATGTGCGGTTTGTTTGCGTTAGCCACATTAGAAAAGCGCGCAATATTGTGGCCTCGTGTTGGGTTGGCGCTGGTGTTCAATGTAGCAGTTACCGCACCTGTCCCTCTGATTGATCGATTGCCTACCGAATCAGCCAAACTCGTTGCAAATATTGCGCTTTCTGTTCTGACCCTGCCGATACTTGTTTATACCGTTGGCGCGGTGCTGGGAGAGGACAGGATGACCTTTTTCGAGGCTATCCGTACTGGGTGGTGGGCAGAAATTCGAATGTTGTTTTTGATTGTGCCTGGTTTTGGCCTTTTGCAACTCGTTCACATGCTGGACCATTTTATGGTCATGGGCGCTGCTCCATGGCTGGTCTGGACTGGCATGCTTTGGGACTCATTGGTTGTAGGCATGCTGGCAACTTGGATGGCAGTTGGTCTCTACCGGGGTTATTTAGGCGCTGGAAAATAGCGCATATCCTGATGCCAGCGTCTGTTCTTTCAATGTTAGGCCGGCCTTAACCCGGCCGTTCCCCCGCCATCGTGGTGCGATACATCTCCCGGCGGAAGCCGTCGTAATCGTTGGCGGCCAAGTGCAGCGCGCTGCGGTTGTCCCACATCGCCACCATGCCGACGTCCCATTTCAGCCGGAAGGTGAAGTGGTGCTGGGTGATGTGGCGGCAGAGGAAATCGATCAGCGCATGGCTTTCCGTGCCGCTCATCCCTTCGATCCCCACGGCATAGACCTCGTCCACGAACAGCGAAAGTTCGCCGGTGTGCGGATGCTGGCGCACGAGCGGGTGGGCGTTACCGGTGAAGGCGGCTTCGCGGGCGGCGTCGCTGGCGAAGTTCAGTTCCTTGCCGTCAGCCATTTTCTGGGTCCACGCGTTGTTGCGCGCGCTCATCCGCACTTTGAGCGGCCGCAGCATCGCCTGCATCGCGGGGGAGAGCATCCGGTAAGCCAGCGCGCAGTTGGCCCACACCGTATCGCCGCCATAGGGCGGCACTTCCACACTGCGCAGGATCGTCATCCCCGGCGGTTCCGGCAGGAACGGGGAATCGGTGTGCCAGCCCGAACCAAACAGGCCCTTGGACTTGTGATCGGCTTCCTTGATCAGGGGCTGCACCCCGGGATGCCCCGGCACGCCGTGGGTATAGGCATCGGGCGCGAACGGCCCCCAGCGCAAGGCAAAGGCTTCGTGCTCGGCGTGGGTTAGCGACTGGTCCTTGAAATAGACCATTTTGTGCCGCCACAGCGCGTCCTGCACTTCGGCAAAGGCGGCGTCCGACAGGTCGGGAATGTTAACGCCCGAAATCAGCGCGCCCAGCGCACTCGCCATCGGGGTAACGGTAATGTGGTGATAGGCTCGGGCCGAATTGTCGTAATGGCCCGCCGGGCTTAACCGAACTTCGCGCATTAGATGGTTCCTTTCGCCAGCGCCCGCGGCGCGGTTTCAGCCAGCAGCAGCGCAGTTGCCGCCGCGGTTATCGCCAATCCGGCGCAGATTACGAACACCGCGCCCAGCCCCCAGATATCGGCGGCCTCGCCGGCCAGTGCCGGGGCGATTACCCCGCCCAGCAGTTCCGCCGTGCCCATCGCCAGCCCCACCGCGCTGGTGGCAAGCGCGGGCGGCACGCTTTCGGTTGGGATCGTGGCGCAATAGAGCGGGGCAATCCCCAGTGGCAGCCAGCCGAGCAGGATCGCCCCGCCCAACAGCAGTGGGTCGGATGGCAGCGCCAGCATCGCAATCGGCGCGATCAACCCGGCAAGGCAGGCCCCAATTACCACCGGCTTGCGCCCAACCCGATCGCTCAGCAGCGGCAAGGCTGCACCGCCGATCACCCCGGCAATCCCACCCATGCTGAGCACTTTGCCCATCGTGGCTGCAGGCAGCGCTTTCACGGTGGTGAGGTAAACCGGCAGAAACACGTTTTGCAGCACCAGCCAGGCGGTGAACAGCGCCGCCACCAGCAGCGCCGCGCGCATATTGGCGATGCCCAGCAATTGGCGCAGCGCTGCCAGCAACGATGGCGGGGTTTGTCCGGCAATCCGGGCCACCGGCTGGTCGCGCTTGACCAGCACCATCATTGCCAGCGCCAGTACCACGCCGGGCACGGCGCTCAGGAAGAAGGCGCTGCGCCAGCCATGCGCATCGGCGATCTGGGTGGCCACGATCGGTCCGGCCATCGCCCCCAGCAGAAAGGCACCGGCCATCTGCATCACCCCCATGTTGAACCCGCGGCGTTCCGGGGCGGAAGTTTCGACCATCACCGTTTGGCTGACGGGGACCATCGGCCCTTCGGCCAGCCCCAGCATGAACCGCGCGGCGAACAGGCTGGCAAAGCCCAGCGCAAACCCGCCGGCGGCCGAGCCGAGCGAGAACACCAGCGTGCAGGCAATCAGCAGCGCTTTGCGCCGCCCGGTGCGGTCGGCCAGCTGCCCGCCCAGAAACGAGCTGATCGCCACCGCGCCCGAAAGCGCCCCCGCGAGCAGGCCGAGCTGCGCGTTATCCAGCTTGAGATCGGCGACAATGTAGGGCGACAAGAAGGTGGCGGCGAGCCGATCGAACGCGACCACGCCGTTGGCCAGCGTTAGCACCACCAGCAACGCGATTTCGTAAGTCTTGCCGCGCTGCTTCATGGCCTCAAACTCCGGGAATGGCGGCAATCAAGGCCGCAGTCAGTTGGTCGGGGGTGCTTAGGTAAGGGGAATGATCCGCATCGAGCGTCACCACCTGTGCGCCCGGGGAGAACTGCTGCATCAATCGCTGGCTGGCGATCGGGATCGTCCGATCGTGCAGCGTTTCGATATACGTGCGCGGCAGGCTGCCCCAGCGTTCGGGGGTCAGGCGCAGTTTGGTCGAACGCGGGCCGTGCGGTTCGGCCAGCAAGCGCGGCAGCGCGGCAGCGACCAGTTCGGGCGGGGAAAGCTGGGCAAACACCGGCGCGGCACGTGCGGGATCAACCACCGTTCCGGCACCGTTGCCGACCTTGGAAATCAGCGCATCGAAATCCGGTGTGGGTTCTTCGTGGGCCTTGAATTCGGCTCGGCTCATCCCCGAAGGCAGCATCATCGCGCAGATATAGACCAGCGCGTCCATTGCCGTGGGGTCGGTTTCGGCTGCGGTGGAGATTACGATCCCGCCGCGGCTATGCCCGGCCAGCACCACCGGCGCGCCCCCCAACTGGTCTTTCAGCTTGCGGCATTCCGCCGCCGCAAACGCACCCCAGCCGTCCAGCGTGGCGGCGCGCAGGGCGGCTTCATCGCCGCCCATGCCCGGCAGAGTTGGAGCCACGACGGTATGTCCGGCCGCTTCGAGCCGGCGGGTCACTTCATCGAAGCACCAGCCGCCATGCCAACTGCCGTGGATCAGAACGAAACCGGCCATGTGCTTACCGGTCTCCGCTCCACGTGCGCAGCCCCGGGGCGGTGCGGTCTTCGCTTTTCAGGGCTTCGGCCACCGCCGGACGGGCAGTGACGCGTTCGCGCCAATCAACCAATCGGGGGTAATTCTTGGCCACTTCCAGATCGGGGAACATCCGTTCCACCATCATTCCGCAATGCGAATAGAAGTTGATATCGGCCAGCGTATAGGTGTCCCCCGCCAGCCACTTGGTCTGACCCAACTGGCCTTCGACCTTGTTCAGCGCATAGATGATCTTGTCGGTCGCGTTGGCCAGATCGGCTTCGGAAAAGCCCGAACGCGCGGTCATCCACTTCTTGCGCTGATCGGGCAGCGGCACGTGCTCCATCAGCTTTTCGAATTCGCCGCTATCGATGTTGCGGGCGATCACGCCGACCAGCCGGTGCCAGCCGTGCATCGAGACAAAGTTCATCACGTGTTCGTCCACGAACTTGTTCCAATAGCGCATCCGCGCCGCGCCCACTGGATCGCGCGGACGCAGCGGGGCATCAGCGGGCTGGGCATCGGGGAAGGCGTCTTCGAGATATTCGTTGATTACCGTGGTATGGGTAATGATCGTGCCATCGTGATCCAGCACCGGCACCTGACCTTCGGGGTTGATTGCGGTGAACCAATCCGAATGCTGTTCGAACTTGTGCAGGTCGACATAGATCGATTCATAGGCCAGCCCCTTTTCCTTGAGCGGGACCATCGATTTCAGCGAATTCGCTAGCGGTTCGGCGTGATAATATTTCAGGGCCATCGTTCTCTATCCCAATCGGTGTTCGGTTAAATGCGCAGCGTGCCCAGCACCCCGCCATCGACGGCCAGTGCCTGTCCGGTAACGTGGCTGGCCGCGTCTGACAGCAGGAAGGCCGCCACCGCGGCCAGTTCTTCGGCCTTGCCAGTGCGCCCTTGCGGGGTGGCGGCGGCCATCGCGGCCATGGCATCGGGTGGCAATTGATCGAGCATCGGCGTTTCGATGAACCCGGGGATCACGCAGTTGCAGCGCACCCCGCGCGGCGCGCCTTCCAGCGCCATGGCTCGGGCCAGCCCCAGCACCGCGTGCTTTGACGCAACATAGCCGACATTGCCCGCCATCCCGCGTTCTGAAGCCAGACTGCCGGTAACCAGTATCGCGCCCCGCCCGCGCGCGGCCATTTCGGGCATGACGTGGGCGATCGCCCAGAACGGCGATTTCAGGTTCACGCCCAGCACCATGTCGAACGTATCGTCGCCATAAGCTTCGATCGGGGCAAAGGCGCCGCCGGTTCCGGCGTTGAGGAACAATGCGTCGATCGGCCCGTTCAGCGCGGCCGCCCGATCGAGCGCGGCGATCAGCTGCGCCTTGTCACCCACATCGGCAGCGGCCCACTGTGCGGTATCACCCAGCGCAGCGCACGCGGCCTGCAGCAGTTCCGCCCGCCGGGCGATCAGCGTAACCCGGCCGCCCAGCGCCACGATCCGATCCGCCGCTGCCCGACCGATCCCGGTCGACGCGCCGGTGATAACGACATGGCGGTCCGTGAAGTCCATCGGTGTTGTCCTTAGCTGAGGCCAAGGACGCGCGCGGCGTTGTCCTTCATGATCCCGGGCAGGACTTCGTCCTTGAAGCCCACCTGGCGTGCAGCGTCGAGCCACTTGCCGGGATGGATCAGCGGGAAATCGCTGCCGAACAGCATCTTCTTGCGCAGCTGGGTGTTGGCATACTGGATGATCTGCGGCTGGAAGTACTTGGGGCTCCAGCCCGACAGGT
>JBDKLL010000154.1:0-3529 GCA_039795595.1 Pseudomonadota bacterium | reverse complement strand
CGAATAGGCGAGGACGACTTTCTTGATATCGGACATGGGGCAAACGACTCCCGCTGAAACGCACGCGGGGCGCGCCTAACAGGCGGGGGGCGGGATCGCAACCGCTACTCGGCGGCGTGGCATTCAAGATGCCATTCGGGCGCGATGTCCAGCGCAGCAAGGCGGGCAGCTTCGGCGGTGATGTAATCGCGGGTCATTGGCACGGCATCGCGCCGTTTTACCGACTGGATGTGGAAATTGACCATCCCGCCGCTGCGAAAGCTTTGTTCGGCCCCGGCCAGATAGAACTGCCACATCCGGAATAGCCGGGCATCGTAAAGCCTGGTGATTTCCGCTTCGTGCAACGTAGTGCGGCGATACCATTCGGCCAGCGTATAGGCGTAATGATACCGCAGCACTTCGATATCGGCGATGTCCCACCCGGTGCGTTCGAGCGCGCTGACCAGTTCGCTCATCGCCGGGATATAGCCGCCGGGGAAGATGTACTTGCGGGTCCACTTGTCGGTCGATCCGGGCGGGCCGGTGCGGCCAATGGTATGGGTCAGCATGATCCCGTCATCGGCCAGCAACTGGTTGGTCTTGGCAAAATATTCGCGGAAATGCAGCGCGCCGACGTGTTCGATCATCCCCACACTGGTGATCCGGTCAAACTGCCCGGCCACGTCGCGGTAATCGATCAACTGGAACCGAACCTTATCAGCCACCCCGGCGGCGGCGGCGCGTTCGTTGGCGAAGCGAACCTGATCGGGTGCCAGCGAAACGCCCAGTACCTCGATCCCGTAATGGCGGTGCAGGTACAGCCCAAGCCCGCCCCAACCACAGCCGATATCTAGCAGGCGCATGCCAGCGCAGCGGCCCGGTTCCAGCCGCAGCTTGGCGGCGATCAGGGCTTGCTTGTCCACTTGCGCGCGTTCCAGCGAATTCGCCGGATCGCGGAAATAGGCCATCGTGTATTGGCGGTCTTCATCGAGGAACAGTTCGTAGAACTGGCGGGTCAGATCATAATGGTGGGTGACGTTGCGGCTGGCTTTGCCGCGCAGATTGATCTGGTCTGCCCGGAACGCCAGCCAATCGAACGCCCGCCGGATTGGATTGGCGGGTTCGATCGAACGATCCCGATTGCGATTCGCATTGCCCATCACCAACAGGATCATGTCGCGGATGTCGTGCGGAGGTTCGACCACCAGTCGCCCGTCCATATAGGCTTCGCCTGCACCGATCCGCGGATCGCGGGCGATATGCAAGGCGGCGCCACGGTCGGTCAACCGGATGCGCAGCGGCACCGCGGCAGGATCACCGTAATCATGCATCGACCCATCGTGATCGGTCACGATCAGGCGGCCTGTGCGGATCAAGGCCCGCAGCATCTTGTCCAGTAACCACATGGGCAGAGAGACTATGCTCCCTGAAAATACGTGCAAGTACTTATTTTGACAGCCAGCCGAGACTTTCCGCCAACTGCCACGCGCCAAGCACGAAGAACAGCAGCGCCGCCGCGATCCGCGTGGCGCTGAGCGAGATTCGTTCGACCAGCTTTTCGCCCAAGAACACGGCCGGGCCATTGGCCAGCATCATCCCCAGCGTGGTGCCGGCGGCAACCACGCCAACCGCCTGATAGTGGGCGGCCAGTGCAATCGTGGCGACCTGGGTCTTATCCCCCATTTCAACGAGGAAGAACGACACCAGCGTGGTCAGGAACGCGTTGCCGCGTTGGCGCACGTCATCTTCGTCTTCGTCCAGCTTGTCGGGGACCAGCGTCCACGCGGCCATCGCCACGAACCCCAGCGCCACCGCGATGCGGAACCATGGTGCTTCGAGTAGCCCGGCCACTTCACGGCCAACCAGTGCGGCCAGCGCGTGGTTGGCAATCGTTGCCGCGAAAATCCCGGCTAGAATCTGCCACGGTGCGCGCAGCCGTGCGGCCAGCACGATTGCCAGCAGCATCGTCTTGTCGCCGATTTCGGCCAGCGCGACGACCGCGGTGGACGAGAGGAATGCTTCGAACATGGGGTGTTCTTTCGGTTATTCGCGGGCGAGGTAAAGCACATCACGGGGTTGTGCCAAGAGATGCTGGCCCGAATCCACAAACACCGTTTCGCCGCTGGCCAGCCAGCCTTGGGCCAGCCACAGTGCTGCATCGGCCAGTTCATCCGGCGCGGTAATCCGGCCCAGCAGGTTCATCCGCCCGCTGATTTCGTGTTCTTCGGCGCGCTGGTCAAAGCTGGGCAGCATTGCGCCGGGGGCAAGGCCATAAACCCGGTCGGCCGGCGCCTGCTGGGCCATTGCCAGCATCGTCGTAGCAGCGGCCAAGGCGTGCTTGGCCATCGTATAGCTGAAGAAATCCGGGTTCGGGTTGGCCAGTTTTTGATCGAGAAAATTGATGACCCGGCGACCACCCGCGGTTTGCGCATGGGCAAGAAACGCCTGCGCCATGCGGGTGGGGGTCAGCGCGTTGACGGTCATCGCTTCGGCGTGGACGGCGGGCAGGATTGCGGCGGCCGTATCGAGTTCGAACACCGCCGCGCTGTTGATCAGCACCCGCCAATCGATCAACCGCGCGGCCAGTTGCTCAACCATCGCCACTGCCGCATCCGGATCGGCCAGATCGCATTCGACCACTTCGGCCGATGGCAGCGTTGCGGCCAGCGCGTGCGCCGCGGCAACCGAGCTGTGGCAGTGGATCACCACGTGCCAGCCCGCCGCGGCGAACGCGCGTGAAAGCACCGCGCCGATGCGTTTGGCGCCGCCGGTGACAAGAACTGCTGGCTGGGTCATTGCCCCTGCCATCGCGGGGAAGGGGCGTCAGGTCAAGTTTAGCGGCAACGCGTGGGGCCGCGGGCGATCTCAGTGCCGATCAGCGCACCGGCCGCTGCGCCCAGGATTGTCCCGGTAGTGCGTTCGCCGCGGGTGTCGATGGCCCGGCCCAGCAGTGCGCCCAGTGCGGCCCCGGCCAAGAGGCCAACGGTGCCATCCCCGCGGCGGCAGTAATAGCGGCCATCGGTGCCGCGCCAGTACCGGATGCCGTTATCGGTTTGGCGATAGGCGATAGCGCCATGATGGCTGCGATAGCCATGCGCCGGCGCCCAATATGGTGGATCAGCCAAGGCAGGGTTGAAGGCCGGCAGGGCAGTGGCTGCCAGCGTGGCCGCGATCAGGGTTTTGTGCATTGGAAATCTCCTTGCCGGGGGCGTGGCTTGTCGTATTCGCAAGGTGCGGCCGACAAGCTGAACGGCAGATTTCCGATGGTGTGAAGCGTGGCTGCGGCGCGATCAGCCGAGTGCGGCCTGTTTTTCTTCGGCCAGCCGATCAAGTTCTGCGCGGCTGAGTTTTTGCGCGGTGGTTTTCAATTGGCCGCACGCGGCATCGATATCGCGCCCGCGCGGGGTGCGCACTGGCGCGCTGATCCCGGCTTCGAACACGATTTCGGAAAACCGGCGCACGCGTTCGTCGGAAGAACATTCGTAAATTGCGCCGGGCCACGGGTTGAACGGGATCAGGTTGACCTTGGCCGGCAGCTTGTACTGCTTGA
>JBDKLL010000153.1:0-7483 GCA_039795595.1 Pseudomonadota bacterium | reverse complement strand
TCACCGGTTACGCGGTGCAGGATCGAGACCAGCATTGCCGGCCCCCAGCGCCAGATCTGCAGATGCGGCGAAATCGGACGGTTCTTCGCGGCGGCCATGCGGCGGTATCCCCTTTGAAACTGGACGGGTGCAAACACCCCTTGCGCACTCCCCCTTAATCAAAACGCTTCGTCGTGCAAGCGGTGGCTTGGCGGTTTTATCCCCCTCGCCTAGAGCAAGGGACATGAACACACCGTCCCCTTCGCTTACCGCGCTGGTTACCGGATCCTCACGCGGGATCGGCGCAGCGATCGCCGCCGGACTGCGCGCCCGTGGCATCACCGTGATCGGCCATGCCCGCAGCGCCATCGATTCGCAGACCATCGCCGCCGATCTGGCTGATCCATCCGCCCCGGAAAAACTGTGGCAAGCCGCACTGGAACGCAGCGGCGGCCAGATCGACCTGCTGATCAACAACGCCGGCCTGTTCGAGGCCAATCCCATCACCCGCCCCAATGGCGAGTGGGTTGCCGGGTGGGAGGAAACCCTGCGGATCAACCTAACCGCGGCTGCGGAACTATCGCGCTATGCCGTGCAGCACTGGCTGGATGGCGAACGCGCCGGACGGATCGTGCATATCGCCAGCCGCGCCGGATACCGGGGCGATTCGCCCGATCACTGGCACTATGCCGCGGCCAAGGGCGGGATGATCGCCATGCACAAGACCATCGCCCGGCAATATGCCGCGCGCGGGGTGATGAGCTACGCGATCTGCCCCGGCTTTACCGACACATCGATGGCGGATGATTATCTGGCCAGTCGGGGCGGCGCGGGCTTGCTGGCAGATATCCCGCTGGGCCGCGTCGCATCCCCGCAAGAAATTGCGACGATGGCGGTGTTCTGTGCGCTTGATGCGCCCGAAAGCATGACGGGTGCGGTGCTTGATGCCAATGGGGCCAGCTATGTCCGATAACCAAAGCTGGAAGGTCACTGCCTTCGGCCCGAAGGCGCAGATCGAAGCCGCGCTGCTGGCGCATGAAGATGCCTTCGACTGGGACCCGGATATCGTTATTTCCGGCAGCGAAATTGCCGAAGACCAGCCCGATGACTGGCAGTTGGAAGCATGGCTGCCGCGCCAGCCAGATGCCGCTGATACCGCGGCAATCGTGGCGCTGTTCGCTGATGAAGCGCCCGCGATGAAGATCGAACAACTGCCCGATGTTGATTGGTTGACGCAAAGCCAGCAAGGGCTGGAACCGATCCGCGCGGGCAAGTTTTACGTCCACACGCCCGAACATCCGCCGCTGGACGAGGCTGGGGTGCGCGATTTCTGCATCCCCGCCAGCCAAGCGTTCGGCACCGGCCAGCACGCCACCACCGCCGGCTGCCTGACCATGTTGACTCATATGAAGCAGCAAGGCGTGATGGTGCGCAATTGTGCCGATATCGGCACCGGCACCGGCCTGCTGGCGTTCGCCGCGCTGGACCTGTGGCCGCGGGTGCTGGCCACCGCCAGTGATATCGACACCGTCTGCATCGATGTGGTGCAGGACAATGCCGCCGCCAATGCCGTGCCGATGGGTGCACGCGGCGGGGAATTGACGATGCTGGCCGCCGACGGGATGGATCACCCCCTGCTGCAAGTGCGTGGCCCTTATGATCTGGTGATCGCCAATATTCTGGCCGGGCCGCTGATCAGCCTGGCCCCGGATTTCGCCCGCGCGCTGGTGCCAGGTGGGCATTTGCTGCTGGCCGGCCTGCTCGAAACACAGGAAGCCCAGGTACGTGCCGCGTGCCGCCGGGCCGGGATGCGCTTGGCGGCGCGGCTGGTCAACGGCGATTGGTCGATCCTGTGGCTGCGCAAGCGCACGGGCGGGGCTGTGCGTGCCAGCAGGGTTGGTGCGCTGCCCGAATGGTCGCGCAAGTGGTAAGGGCCCCGGCACAATGACCTTGCGCGATTTCTTTTTGTTGGTGGGGATCTGCCTGATCTGGGGCCTTAGCAACGTGCTGAGCAAAGTCGTGGTTGGTGCATGGCATATCCCGCCGCTGTTCTTTGCCGCAGTGCGCTTTGGGCTGGTCGTGCTGGCCACGCTGCCATGGCTACGCCCGCTACCGCGCCCGTTATGGCGGATCATGGCGGTAGGCCTGCTGATGGGCGCCGGCAATTTCGCACTGTTGTTCATCGGCTTGCAAAGCGCTTCGCCATCTTCGGCGGCGGTGGTCATTCAAGCCGGGGTGCCGATTACCACGCTACTTTCCATCGTCATGCTGGGCGAACGGATCCACTGGCGGCGGGCCTTGGGTATCACCCTGACGCTGGCCGGCGTGCTGATCGTGGTTTGGCACCCGGGGCTGGCGCTGTCGCGCGGGCTGCTGTTCGTGTTGGGCGCAGCGTTTTCGGGATCGCTGGGCGCGATCATGATGAAGCAGATGGACGAAATCGCCCCGCTGCGCTTTCAGGCGTGGGTGGCGCTGACTTCGTTCCTGCCGCTGGCACTGGCTTCGGCGCTCGGCGAACAGGGCCAAACCGCGGCCGCCATGGCCGCCGGGGTGCCGTTCCTGGCCGCGCTGCTGTTTTCGGCGCTGGTCGTATCGGTGGGTGCACACACGGCCTATTACGGGCTGATCGCACGCTATGAAGCGAACCTGCTGGCCCCGCTGACGCTGATCACCCCGCTATCAACGATCGCGCTGGGCGTATTGATTACCGGTGACCAACTGGATCTGCGGATCATTGCGGGATCGGCCATTGCCCTGCTTGGCGTCCTGATCGTCGCGGTGCGGCGCACTGGCGCCCCCATCGCGCAGGCGCAGGAACATTCCTAGGCCAGCGCGGATTCCAGCAACCCCAGCGCCGCTCCGGTGAACAGCGCCATATTGGCGATGCGATCTTCGCAATCAGTTTCGGTCATCCGGGTCAGTTCGATCCCCGGCCCAACCACCGCGCAGCAGCTTTGCCCCGCAGGCACACCCATCGGATGCCGCCCGCCCCCGGCCGATCCCGTTTCAGCGATGCCCCATGCAGCGCCAAACTGATCGCGGATCGCGCGGGCCTGCAACAGCGCATAATCCGGCGTGGCCGATTGCATCCCGGCATAGGCCTCCGCCGGCAGCCCGAACAGCACATCGCGGGCGCGGAACGAATAGACCACCCCGCCCCCGACATAGAATTTCAGCGCGCCGGGCACCGTCAATAGCGATGCCGCGATCAACCCGCCGGTCGCCCCATCGGCCACGGCGATCTTTTCCCGCCGTGCCTTCAAGGCTTCGGCAATCCGCACGGCGATGGGATGAAAATCGGTGAGCATCGGCTTATCCTGCGGCTTTGACGATGTCGGCCCACGCTGCTTCGTCGATCACCTCGATCCCCAGCGCGGCCGCCTGCTTGAGCTTGCTGCCGGCCCCCGGCCCGGCCACGACCAGATCGGTCTTGGCCGAGACCGATCCGGCAGCCTTGGCACCCAATCGTTCGGCCTGGGCCTTGGCTTCATCGCGGCTCATGGTTTCCAGCTTGCCAGTGAACACCACCGTCTTGCCGGCCACCGCGCTATCGCGGGTTTCAACCACGTAATCCGGCGGGGCAACTTCGCCCAGCAGATCGTCCCACACTTCGCGGTTATGGGCTTCGTGGAAGAAATCCCCCAGCGCTTCGACCACCGCCGGGCCGATCCCATCGATCGCGGTCAATTCGGCCAGCGCATCACCATCGCCGGCTTGCGCCCGTTCGGCCACGCCGCGCAGCGCCGGCAGCGTTACAAACCGTTTCAGCAGATCGCGCGCGGTAACCGCGCCCACGTGCCGAATTCCCAGCCCGAACAGCAGCCGCGTGGCATCCGGACTGCGCTTGGCCTCAATCGCGGCCAGCAAGTTGTCGACTGACTTTTCCTTCCACCCTTCGCGGCCAAGAATCTCGGCCCGTCGGCGGCGCAAGCGGAAAATATCCGCCGGGCTTTCCAGCCAGCCCAGCGCGAAAAATTCATCGATGGTCTTTTCGCCCAGCCCTTCGATATCCAGCGCCCCGCGCGAGACAAAGTGCTTCAAACGCTCCGTCCGCTGCGCCGGGCAGATCAGCCCGCCGGTGCAGCGCACATCAACCTCGCCGTCCTCGGCCACGGCTTCGCTGCCACATTCGGGGCAATGATCGGGGAAGACATAGGCCGTGCGGGGTTCGTCTCCGGTCAGGTTTTCGACCACTTGCGGGATCACATCGCCCGCACGCTGCACCACCACGCGGTCGCCCACCCGCACGCCCAGCCGGGCGATTTCATCGCGGTTGTGCAGCGTGACGTTGGAAACCACCACCCCGCCCACGGTAACGGGCGTCAGCCGCCCAACCGGAGTAAGCTTGCCAGTGCGGCCCACCTGAATGTCGATTGCTTCAAGCATGGTTTCGGCGCGCTCCGCCGGGAACTTGTGCGCGATACCCCAGCGCGGCGATTTGGCGACAAAGCCCAGCCGCTCCTGCCAGTCGAGCCGATCGACTTTGTAGACCACCCCATCGATATCATACGGCAATTCGGCGCGCGCATGTTCAATCGCGCGATAGTGGGCCACCATCTCGGCCACCGACTGACCCCGCACCAGCATGGGCGAAACCGGGATGCCCCACGCGGCGATCTGCTGCATCATTGCAAACTGGCTGTCCGCCGGCACCGCACTGGCCGCGCCCCATCCATGCGCCAGAAACCGCAGTGGGCGGCTGGCGGTAACGCTGGCGTCTTTTTGCCGCAGCGAACCTGCCGCGGCGTTGCGCGGATTGGCAAACAGTTTGTCGCCGCGGGCTTCCTGCGCGGCATTCAGCGCCGCGAAATCAGCCTTGCTCATGTAAACTTCGCCGCGCACTTCGAACACCGCAGGCACATCACCCACCAAGTGCTGAGGAATATCAGCAATCGTTGCGACATTGGCGGTTACGTCTTCGCCCACTTGGCCATCGCCGCGGGTTGCCGCGCGCACCAGCCGCCCCTGTTCGTAGCGCAGCGAACACGACAGGCCATCGATCTTGTCTTCGGCGGTCATCGTCACCGGTTCGCCTTCGCCCAGTGCCAGAAATCGCCGCACCCGGGCCACGAATTCGGCCACGTCTTCATCCGAAAACGCGTTATCAAGGCTCATCATCCGCACTTCGTGCGTCACTTTGGCCAACGGGGATGACGCCACCTCATGCCCGACCATGCGGCTTGGGCTATCGGGCCGCACCAGATGCGGAAACGCGGCTTCCAGTTCGGCATTGCGGCGCACCAACGCGTCAAATTCGGCATCCGAAATCTCGGGCGCGTCGTGCGCGTGATACAGCTTGTTGTGATGCGCGATCGCCCGCGCCAGCCGCATCAGTTCATTGGCGGCATCGGCTTCAGCCAGAAAGTTCACACGCCCTCCAGCAAACGATCAGCCTGGGCACGGGCTTCCGGGGTTACTTCGGCACCGGAAAGCATCCGCGCGATTTCTTCCTGCCGGCCCGCTGCATCAAGCAAGTGAACCGATGTGCGCGTAACCGTTCCATCCGAAGACTTGGCAATCTGATAGTGCCGATTACCGCGCGCGGCGACTTGCGGGCTATGCGTTACGGCCAACAATTGCCCGCCTGCCGCCAGCCGGGCCAGCCGATCGCCAATCGCACTGGCGACCGCACCGCCCACGCCGCGATCGATCTCGTCGAAGATCACGGTTGCAGCGCCACCCTCTTCCGCCAGCGCAACCTTGAGTGCGAGGATAAAGCGCGACAGTTCGCCGCCCGAGGCGATTTTGGTCAACGGTGCAAAGTCCGCACCGGGATTGGTGCTGATCAGGAATTCAACCGCGTCGATCCCGCTGGCACCCCAGCGGTCTTCGCCCAACCGGGTCACGCTGGTGCGGAACCGCGCGGCATCCAGTTTGAGCGGGGCCAATTCCGCCGCCACCGCGACATCAAGCCGCAGGGCCGCACTGATGCGCGCGGCAGACAGCGCCTCTGCCGCCGCGCGATAGGCGTTGCCCGCTGCATCCGCCGCGGTTTCCAGCCCGGCCAGCGCCGCTTCGCCGCCTTCGATCGCATCCAGCGCCGCGCGCATATCGCGCATCCGGTGCGGCAGATCATCCACCGCGCAGCCATGCTTGCGGGCGGCGGCGCGCAGGTCGAACAGCCGGGTTTCGATCCGGTCCAGCGCGGCGGGATCATGGGCCAGTGCCTCGGCCGCGCGCTCCAGCTTGTCCTCGGCTTCGCCCGCTTCGATCACCGCCCGGTCCAGCGCAGCCAGCGCTTCGCCCAGTAAGGGATGTTCGCCAGCGATCCGATCCAGCCGCCGCGCCGCGCCGCGCAAAGTGGCCAGCGCCGAATCCGATCCGGCCCACAGCGCCTGCAAGGCCGCCAGATCATCGGCCAGCTTTTCGCCCTTCTGCATATCGGCGCGGGCTTCGGCCAATTGCTGCTCCTCCCCCGCCACCGGCTCCAGCGCGGAAAGTTCAGCCAGATGCGCCAACAGCAGATCACGGTCCGCACCAGCTTGCGCCACCCGGGCCTGCGCGGCTTCCAGCGCATCGCGCGCTGTGCTCCATGCGTGCCACGCGGCCGCCACCGCATCGCTGCCCCCGCGCGCATAACGATCCAGCAGCGCCCGGTGCCCTCGCGGATTCACCAATCCGCGGTCATCGTGCTGGCCATGCAATTCAACCAGCGCCGGTGCCAAATCGCGCAGCAAGGCCACGCCGACTGGTTGATCGTTAATGAAAGCCTTCGATCCGCCATCGGCGCGCAACCGCCGTTTGATCAGCAAGGGTTCGCCCGGTTCGACATCCACTTCCGCTTCGCTCAGCACCGCGCGGATTGCCTGTGGCAGTCGATCAAATTCAAAACTGGCGGTTACGCTGGCCTGGTCTTCGCCCGCGCGGACCAGCGCGGTTTCGGCCCGCGCGCCCAGCACCAACCCCAGTGCATCGAGCAGGATCGATTTGCCCGCACCGGTTTCCCCGGTAAGCACGCCAAGTCCATCGCTGAAATCGAGGTCAAGCGCCTCGATCAGCACAATGTTGCGGATCGCCAATCTGGTCAGCATGATCTGGTCTGCATCTTCGCGGCGGTTCTAACGCAGCCAGCCGCGCCCGTCACCCGCCCGCGCCAGCTTTTACACGCCGGGACGCAGCAAGCGTTATTCCGCCTCCGCAGCGGCGTCAGCAAACGGGGGAACCAGAGCGATCGGATCGGCCAGACTGACCTTATCCAGCATCGCTGCCATTTCATCGCGCAGGGTCAGCATCAGCCCGCGCAGCCGGCAATCGGCTTCGGGCAGGCAGTTGTTGCAATGCTCGTGGGCATTTCGGCTGGCGCAAGGCACCAGCGCAAGGCTGCCGCGGGTCAACCGGATGATATCGCCATAACGGATATCGACCGGGGCCAGCCCCAGTTCATAACCGCCATCGCGGCCCCGGTGCGAAATCACCAGCCCTTCGCGCACCATCTGGCTGAGGATCACGGTCAGGAACTTGCGGGGAATGTTCTGCGCTTCGGCGATCGTATCCAGCCGCACCG
>JBDKLL010000152.1:0-2584 GCA_039795595.1 Pseudomonadota bacterium | reverse complement strand
AAGGCATCACCACGATGCAGATGGACATCAAGGTGGCCGGGATCACGAAGGAAATCTTCGCCGCCGCGCTGAACCAGGCCAAGGACGGCCGCGCCCACATCCTTGGTGAAATGACCAAGGCCCTGGGCAGCGCCCGCACCGAACTGTCGGCCCATGCCCCGCGCATCGAAACGATCCAGATCGACAAGTCGAAGATCCGTGACGTGATCGGCACCGGTGGCAAGGTGATCCGCGAAATCGTGGCCGAAACCGGCGCGAAGGTGGACATCGACGATGAAGGCGTGATCAAGATCTCGTCTTCGGATCTGGCCCAGATCGAAGCCGCCAAGAACTGGATCCTCGGCATTGTCGAAGAACCGGAAGTCGGCAAGATCTACGACGGCAAGGTCGTGACCATCGTTGATTTCGGTGCCTTCGTGAACTTCATGGGTGGCAAGGACGGCCTCGTCCACGTCAGCGAAATGAAGAACGAACGCGTGGAAAAGCCGACCGACGTGGTTTCGGAAGGCCAGGCCGTGAAGGTCAAGGTTCTCGAAATCGATCCGCGCGGCAAGGTGCGCCTGTCGATGCGCGTCGTCGATCAGGAAACCGGTGCAGAACTGGAAGACACCCGTCCGCCGCGCGAACCCCGCGAACCGCGTGGTGATCGTGGCGACCGCGGCGACCGCCGTGGCCCGCGTGGTGATCGTGGGGACCGTGGTGGTCGGGGTGGCGATCGCGGCCCCCGCCGCGAAGGTCGCCGGGATCGCGACGATGGCGGCAATGCCGATCATATGCCGGCGTTCCTCAAGGGCGACGACTAAGTCCTTCGCCAAGAGGCATCAAAACACGAAGGGGGCTGCTGCGGCGGTCCCCTTTTTGTTTGGCATCAGATCCTCACATTTGTTAGCATTGCTTACAAATTCACCAAGGGAGAAGGCCCGCATGTACATCAAGGATTTCGCCGGCAAGACCGCGTTCATCACCGGCGGGGCGTCGGGCATCGGACTTGGGATCGCGAAAGTGCTGGTCGAACGCGGCGCACGGGTGGTGATTGCCGATTTGCGCGCCGATCACATTGATAATGCGCTGGCCCAGTTTGCCGGTGGTGCGGGTTCAAACGCGGTGTCGGCGCTCAAGCTCGATGTTACCAGCCGCGAAGCTTATGCCGATGCCGCGGCCCGGATGCAGGCGGATTTCGGTGGGATCGACATTCTGGTCAACAACGCCGGGGTGGGGTTGGAAGGGCCGCTGCTGCAGGCTACTTATGCCGATTATGATTTCGGTTTCGGGGTCAACGTTGGCGGGGTGGTCAATGGCTTCGTCAATTTCATGCCGCAGATGATTGCGCATGGCCGCGGCGGGCATATCGTTTCCACCGCCAGCCTAGCCGCCGAAGTGGTGATGCCGGCGCATCTGGCGATCTATGCGGCCAGCAAGGCCGCGGTGTGCCATTACTGCGAAGCGGTGAAGGATGAACTGGGTACGCACGGCATCGGGGTATCGATCCTGCTGCCGGGGCCGATCAAATCGAACATCCATCAGGCCAACCAGAACCGTCCTGAACATTTGCGCGCCGGCAGCGGGTTTGGCGAAAGCGAACAGAAGTTGTCCGAACGGCAGGTTGGGGATAGCTGGATGGAACCCGAAGAAGTGGGCGATATGGTGGCCAATGGCATCCTTGCCAATTCGACCTACATCGTCACCCACGGCATCTTCAAGGACTGGCAGCGCGCCCGTGCGCAAGCGGTTCTGGATGCCACGCCCGATGTGGCCGAATCTGCGGTGCGCGGGATCTGATCAGGCGCTGCATCCGGGGTGATCGCCACCCCGGAGCAAGTGCTGGTTGAGCCTGGCGATCAGCGCACCCGCGGCCCGCCGAACGGCAGCGGCGGCGGCGGGCGGCGATGGCCGCGCGGCAGTTGAGCCTGGAACGCCCGGCCGCAATGTTCGACGCAATACGGGAACCCGGGGTTCACCTTTTCGCCGCAGAAGTGGAAATCGGGTTCACCGGGATGGCCCATCGGCCAGCGGCAGATGCGATCGTTCAGATCGAGCAGGCTGGTCTTGTCGGCCATTTCCGGGCTGGGCTTGGCCGGGACAAGCCGACGCGGCGGGGCCGGCGGAATCGGGGCCTGCTGATCGCCGGGGCCTTGGCGCAGGAAGCCGCCGGGGCCAACCGAAACGATGCGCGGCTTGGCCGCGGCCGGAGCGCCGGCTTCGGCCGGTTGCGCGGTGGGGGCAGGCGCGGCGCTAGTCGGTGCAGCCGCCGGGCGCGGCGCAGGGGTGGCCGGCGCGGCAGCGCGCGGAGTTGCGGCGCGCGGGGTGGTTTCAGCCTTGGGTGTCTTGGCCGGAGCCGGTGCGGCATCGCCCTTTTCGTTGGCCTTTACCGGCGAAGGGCGGGCCTTCAGCCCAAGGCGGTGCGCCTTGCCGATCACGGCATTGCGGCTGACCCCGCCCAGTTCTTCGGCGATCTGGCTGGCGGTGGAACCACCTTCCCACATCTTGGTCAGCTTTTCGATCCGTTCGTCGGTCCAGCTCATTCCCTGTCCACTTTCATCGGGGCCTTTGGCAGCGGTCGTGCTTGCCACATGCGTAGCAAGCC
>JBDKLL010000151.1:0-13442 GCA_039795595.1 Pseudomonadota bacterium | reverse complement strand
GCTTTATCACCCGCGACGATGGCCAGCCGGATGCATTCGTGCACATCAGTGCGGTTGAACGCTCGGGGCTGTCGAACCTCAACGAGGGCGATCGTCTGGAATTCGACATCGAAGTCGATCGACGAGGCAAGTACTCGGCAGTCAACCTGGTGCCGCGTCAGGATTGACCCGCCGGCGAGGTGCTGTGCCCGGTATCGGGCATAGCCTCGCAACAGCTTGGCTAACACGGCAATGGCGGCCCCCTCCCGATGCGGAGAGGGGGCCGCCATTTGTCGTTTTCAGTCCTCAAATACCTGAGTTCCATTCAAACATTCTGATTGCCTGAAGGAATCGCGTGATGTCCATTACCCCGCTGATGCCAGTCTATCCCCGCTGTGGCTTTCGCCCGGTGCGCGGTGATCACTGCCACCTGATCGGTGAGGACGGCCGCCGATACCTTGATTTTGCGGCCGGTATCGCCGTCAACATCCTTGGCCATTCGCACCCCGGGCTGATCGGCGCGATCCAGCAGCAGGCGGCAACGCTGATGCACGTGTCGAACCTTTATGGCAGCCCCCAAGGCGAACATCTGGCCCAGCGCCTGGTTGACCTGACGTTTGCCGATACGGTGTTCTTCACCAATTCGGGTGCCGAAGCCGTGGAGTGCGCGATCAAGACCGCGCGGGCCTATCACAGCCATGTTGGCAACGATCACAAGTATGAACTGATCACGTTCAACAACGCTTTCCATGGGCGCACGATGGCTACGATCAGCGCATCCAGCCAGGACAAGATGCACAAGGGCTTCCTGCCGCTGCTGCCGGGTTTCAAGTATGTCGAATTCGACAACCTTGCCGCGGCAAAGGCGGCGATCGGCCCGAACACGGCCGGTTTTCTGGTGGAGCCGGTGCAGGGGGAAGGCGGGATCCGGCCGGCTTCGCAAGATTTCATGACGGGCCTGCGCGCGCTGTGCGATGAACACGATTTGCTGCTGGTACTGGATGAAGTGCAATGCGGTGTTGCGCGCACCGGCACGATGTATGCCTACGAACAATACGGATTAACGCCGGACGTGGTGGCCACGGCCAAGGGGATCGGTGGCGGGTTCCCGTTGGGCGCCTGCCTTGCCACCGAACAGGCGGCGCGCGGCATGGTGGCTGGCACCCATGGATCGACGTATGGCGGCAATCCGTTGGCGATGGCGGCTGGTGAAGCGGTACTTGATGCGGTGGGCAATCCCGAATTCCTGGCGCAAGTCCGCGCGACCAGCGAACGCCTGCGCGCCCGGCTGGAACAGTTCATCGGCAACTATCCCGATCTGTTCGTGCTGGTGCGTGGCATGGGCCTGATGCTGGGCGTCAAGATGACGCACGAAGCCCGCGCCTTCGTTGGTCACTTGCGCGATAACCACCAGTTGCTGACCGTTTCGGCGGGTGACAACACGCTGCGGCTGGTGCCGCCGCTGGTGATCGACGATTCGCACATCGACGAATTCATGGAAAAACTCTCGGCTGGCGCAGCAAGCTACCAGCCGCCGGAGGGGGTATGATGACCCGGCACTTTCTTGATCTGACCGATGCGGGCGGTGATGCCGTTGCCGCGATGCTGAACGATGCGATGGCGCGCAAGGCCGCCCGGCGGGCGCTGCCCAAGGGGCAGGTCGATGCCGATGCCCCGCTGGCCGGACGCGTCTTGGCGATGATCTTCGAAAAGAATTCGACCCGCACCCGTGTGTCGTTCGATATGGCGATGCGCCAGTTGGGCGGCAGTGCGATCGTGCTCGATGCCGGCACCACCCAGCTTGGGCGGGGCGAAACCGTGGCCGATACCGCCCGCGTGCTGAGCCGCATGGTCGATGCGATCATGATCCGCACCGATGATCACGCGAAAATCGAGGAACTGGCCCATTTTGCCGAAGTGCCGGTGATCAACGGGCTGACCGATCAATCGCACCCGTGTCAGATCATGGCCGATCTGCAGACCGTGCTGGAACATGGCAAGGCGCTGCCGGGTCTGGAAGTGGCGTGGCTGGGCGATGGCAACAACGTGCTCAATTCGATCGTTGAGGCCGCCGGGTTGATGCGGTTCAATGTGCGCATTGGCGTGCCGGAAGGATACGATTCCGATCCCGGCTTCATCGCCCGCGCCACTGCGCTTGGCGCGCGGATCAGCGTGACCCGTGATCCGCACGCGGCGGTTGCCGGCGCAGATGTGGTGGTGACCGATACCTGGGTTTCGATGGGCCAGACCGGGGCCGAAGCGCGCCTGGCGGCCATGGCCCCCTATCGGGTCAACGAGGCGTTGATGGCGGCAGCCAAGGCGGATGCCCTGTTCCTGCATTGCCTGCCGGCGCACCGCGGCGAAGAAGTGACCGATGGCGTGATCGATGGTCCGTGCTCGGTGGTATGGGATGAAGCCGAAAACCGCATCCACGCCCAGAAGAGCGTGCTGCGCTGGGTGTTCAACCAGCTGTGAGCGCGGCCGAGCATATTGCAGCGGATGAAACCGGTTATGACCGGGTGCTGGGCTTTACCTTGCCCGGCCGCAATGCGCGTGGGCGTGCGGTGCGGCTTGGCCCGGTGCTGGAAACGATCCTAGCCGCGCATGATTACCCGCTGCCGATCAAGCACCTGCTGGCTGAAGCGCTGGTCGTGACCGCGCTGATCGGATCACTGCTGAAGGATGGCGAAGGCCAGCTGACGATGCAGGCGCAGACCGAAAACGGCATCGTCGATTTGCTGGTTTGCGATTACCGCGGCGGGGAACTGCGCGGTTACGTGCGGCATGATGCCGGGCGATTGGCGGCATTGGGGGCCAATCCTTCGCTGCAGGCGCTGTTCGGGGCAGGTTATCTGGCGATTACCTTCGATCTCGCCACTACTGGCCAGCGCTATCAAGGGATCGTCCCGCTTGAAGGCACTTCGCTGGCCGAAGCCTGTGAAAGTTATTTCGCGCAATCGGAACAAGTGCCCACCCTGATCCGGGTGGGCATCCGCAGCGATGGCGATGGCTGCGTTGCGGGCGGCTTGTTGGTCCAGCACCTCCCGGATGGCGAAGAAGGGCGTGAACGCCTGCACGTGCGGATGGACCATCCCGAATGGGAGCACGTTGCGGTGCTGGCCGGCAGTACGCGCCATGATGAACTGGTCAATCCCGACTTATCGCTTGAAGCGCTGGTCTGGCGCTTGTTCCACGATGAAGAGGAAGTGCGGGTTCAGCCCGGCGCTGTGCTGCATCGTGGCTGCCGTTGCAGCATCGAGCATTACCTGTCGGTCATCAACCGGTTTCCGGAAGATGAACGCAGCCATATGCGTGACGAACGCGGCTTGATCGTGGTCGACTGCGCGTTTTGCTCGCGGCTGTTCGAGATCGGTGCCTGACAGATCGCTTCATCGATGGTATTGCACGCTTGGGCGCGCGATCGTGCTGTGTTAACGATTATCGCGTGAGCAGGGCCGTGACCCGGAGTGATTCGTGACAGCAAAGTTTGAAAAGTCCGTGAGGGCACGAATTCTGCGCGTTGCTGGTTGGGCCTGGGCCTTCGCCGCCGGTGTTGCCGTCCCGGCCAGTGGCCAGCGCGTCTCGCTTGCAATGCTTGATCAGCTTGATACCGGCCGCTGGGAACTGCGCGTGCGTGATGGCAGCGCCGCAACCGAACGGCTGTGCGTGCCCAATGGGCGCCGGTTCATCCAATTGCGCCACCCGGGCAACGATTGTGAACGCTTTGTGGTGGAAGACAGCCCGCGGGAAATCACGGTGCAATACACGTGCCGTGGGCGCGGTTATGGCCGCACGCACATCCGCCGGGAAACCGCACGGTTGATCCAGATCGAAAGCCAGGGGATTGCCGAAGGGCTGCCGTTCGATTTTTCGGCCGAAGCCCGCCGTGTCGGGGACTGCACCAACTGAGGCGGTTGCCAGCCGCGCGGGGAGCGGCTAGCCCAGCAGCAATGCAACACATCGGCGATAATTCAGGCCGCAAGGCCGTGGTGCTGTTGTCTGGCGGGCTGGATTCAATGGTCGTCGCCGGGCTGGCCTGTGAAGCTGGCTACCGGCTTAACGCGCTCACGATCGATTACAATCAGCGGCACCGCCGGGAACTGGACGCGGCCCGCGTGATTGCTGCGAAGCTTGGCGCTGAACGTCACGTGGTGTTGCCGCTGGACTTGCGCCAGTTCGGCGGATCGGCCCTGACCGACGATATCGCCGTACCGAAAGAAGGCGTCGGTGCGGATATTCCGGTGACGTATGTGCCGGCGCGCAATCTGGTTTTTCTGTCGCTGACGCTTGCCTGGGCCGAGGCAATCGGCGCCCGCGACATCTTTATTGGCGTCAACGCGCTCGATTATTCGGGCTATCCCGATTGCCGTCCGGAATTCATCGAAGGGTTCGCCCAGTTGGCACGGCTGGCAACGGCTGCGGGCGCGGGCGGCGATGCCTTTACGATCCATGCGCCGCTGCAATATCTGGGCAAGGCCGATATTGCCCGTGAAGCCATTCGGCTGGGGTTTGATCCGGCGTTGAGCTGGTCTTGCTATGATCCGCAGCCCGATGGTTCGGCTTGCGGCCTGTGCGATAGTTGCCGCTTGCGCCGCGAGGGTTTCCGCAAGGCAGGATTAACCGATACCACGCGCTATGCCGCGGGTTGACCACCGGAGTGACGCGGCATGCATAAACCCCAGACTACTGCGGCATCGCCAGACCGGGTTGAACCTTACAGTTGGTATGTGCTGGGCATCCTCGTGCTGGTCTATGTCCTTAACTTCATCGATCGTCAGATTCTCTCGATCCTTGCCAATGACATCAAACGTGATCTGGGCCTGACCGATGCCGATCTCGGGTTTTTGTACGGCACGGCTTTTGCGGTGTTCTACGCGCTGTTCGGCATCCCGCTGGGTCGGCTGGCCGATAGCTGGAAGCGGGTCAGGCTGATGACCGTGGGGTTGACCTTGTGGTCGCTGATGACGGCGGCTTCGGGGTTTGCCCGCAATGGCATTGCGCTGACCGGCGCACGGATCGGCGTGGGCGTGGGTGAAGCCACGGCCAGCCCATCGGCCTATTCGCTGATTTCGGACCTGTTCCCCCAACGGATGCGGGGCACCGCGCTGGCGATCTATTCGTCCGGGTTGTATCTGGGCGGGGGGCTGTCGGTGCTATTCGGCGGCGAAATTGCCGAACGCTGGAACGCCGCTTGGCCGCATGGCGGACCGGGCGGGTTGGTTGGTTGGCAGGCGGCGTTCGTGCTGGTTGGGGTTCCCGGTTTGCTGCTGGCGGCTTGGGTGGCGACGATCCGCGAACCGGTGCGCGGGGCGATCGATGGCCTGCCAACCGCAAGCGATCCGCAGCCGTTCAAAGGGTTTCTGGCCGAACTGGTGGATCTGACCCCGATCGGTGCATTGCGGCGCGGTGCCGTTCCGCTGGCCGCGAACATTGCGGTCGGTGTGGCCATTGCTGGCGCGGTGTTGGGGATGACGGCACTCACCGGCAACGCCAATTTCAAGCAATGGCTATTTGTCGGGATTGGGGTTTATGCCGTGTCCAGTTGGGCCAGCGCGATCCGCGCGCGCGATCTGCCTACGTTCCGGTTGATCTGGGGAACGCCGGCATTCCTGTGCACCACGCTGGGATATGGCATGGTGTCGTTCACCGCTTATGCCGCGTCGTATTGGGGCGCGCCTTATGCCGAACGGACCTTTGGCATCGCCAAGAGCGCGATCGGCTGGACCATTGGCGCACCGGGGGCGCTGGCCGGATTTCTGGGGGTGATCTTTGGCGGCTGGCTGGCCGATGTCTTGCAGGCACGAATGCCCACTGGCCGACTGTGGGTGATCATCATCGGTTTGGTGACCCCGGTGCTGCCAATGATCGGTGCCTATCGCGCTGATGATTTCACGACCTTTGCGGTGCTGAACTTTGTCGGGGTGGTGTGCTCGTCGAGCGCGCTTGGCGCGGCGGCGGCGGCCAGTCAGGCGCTGGTCCTGCCGCGGATGCGTGGAACTGCGACCGCAACCTTCTTTCTGGCGACAACGCTGGTCGGTCTATCGCTTGGCCCGTTCATGGCGGGGTATGTTTCGTCCGTCAGCGGCGATGACCTGTCGCGCGGTGTGCTGTCGACTCTGGTGGGTGTGCCGATTGGCGGGGTGCTGCTGGCGCTGGCATTGCGTCTGTTCCCGACAGCCTTGCACACGGTTGAGGAGCGGGCGCGCGCAGCCGGTGAAGCGCTGTAACGTCTGGCGGCATTGCGGCACGCGCGTCCTACTGGATTAGCGCGTTATCTGTCCCTGCGGTAATTAAGCACGGCCTGTTCGACGCTGCCCGGAATAATTCGCATCCGCCCGGGGCTGGATTGCATAACCCAACAAAAAGGGGGCCGGATTGCTCCGACCCCCTGATCTGTTTGCCGGTGGGCAAGCTTACATGCCCGAACCTGGACCGTAAGTGATTTCCACCCGGCGGTTCTGCAGTTCGCGAACGCCGTCCGCGGTCGGCACGCGCGGGTTGTTTTCGCCGAAGCCCTGGCTGGTGATCGCACCATCCGGCACGCCGTGCGCGCTCAGGTAAGCGCGAACCGATGCGTTACGGCGTTCCGACAGGCCCTGGTTGTAGGCAGGCTTGCCCGAGCGGTCCGCGTAACCAGCCAGCATGACCGGAACATTGGCGCAGTTGCCGTATGCGGTAACCGCGCTGTCAAGGATCGACGCGGCTTCCGGCGTGACATCCGACTTATCCCAATCGAAGAACACGATGTAAGGGCCCTTGTTGCAAACCACTGGCGGCGGGGGCGGCGGGGGCGGCGGAGGGGGCGGCGGCGGAGGGGGCGGCGGCGGCGGGGGCGGCGGCGGAGCTGCCGGTTCGCCGAAGTTGTAGCCCAGCGTCAGCAGCAGCGAATGCGAGCGGAACTGGGTTCGCACATTTTGGCCGGCCATGTTCACCAGATCATTGTGGTTCTGGTTGTAGAGGCGATACTTCAGACCGAGATCGATGTTGCTGCTGATCGGCATGCGCACGCCAGCCAAGGCCTGCCAAGCAAAGCCGGTATCTGAATCCGAGATATCATACCGATTGGGCTTGGTTACCAGAACGGCGTTCTTGATGCGGCCAACACCGGCACCGGCACCGACAAAGCCTTGCAGGCCATCGTCCGGACCGAAATCAAGCAGGCCGTTCATCATGAAGCTCAATGCTTCGGCACCGCCACCGGTGTGGGCGCTGTCATACGAAGCCGACGGCGCGGTGAAGCTTTCTTCTTCCGCACGGCGATAGCTGGTTTCGGCTTCGAGGCGGAATCCGCCGAAGTCATAACCGACGATGCCACCGAAGTCGTAACCGGTTTTCGTGTTCAGCACGCCAGCGTTGTTTGAGCCGGTCAGATTCTGGATATCTTCGACGATCATGCCGCCGGCATCACCTTCGACGTACCAAGAATTATCGCGGGCCATGGCTGGCATCGCGAGGGCCGAAGAGGCCAGCGCCATCCCAATGATGAGTTTACGCATTATCGTTTTCCCCTTTGCACAGGATTGAGCCACCGAGTGATCGATTATCTAACTGTATCGAACCACCCGTGCAAGCGTTCAAATCCTTCAACTGTTGCAATAATGTCGCAAATACAGCCCTTGCCGAGGGGAATATTAGTAATTGGCAATTATAGTGCCATGAAATCGACAATAGTTTGGAAATGTGCTGATCATAACATTCAAGTATTTGGAATTACGCCGGCATTTTCGAGGCATTGCAGCAATGCCGCAATTGCTGCACGCGCTTCGTTATCGATTGTAGTACCCCCGCTTGGCAGGGCGGGACGCGACGGTACTTTCCAGATCCCGTTATAGCGTATTTCCTGACCGGTTGACCGATTCAGCACCCGCATTCCATTACGCGGGACGAAGAATACCCAATTGCCCGACTCAAGCGCCGCAAGGTGTCCGGCATGGCCGGTCCATTCACCCGCAGCAGTGCTGGATACGAGCCAGCATTGCCCTTCGGTCGGGTTAGGGGGTGGAGCCGCGCTTTGTCCTTCGATCGCGCAATGCAGCAAGGCGTCAATCCGGGCGAAGGCTTCGTTCACGAACCCTTCCTTTTGCGATTGCCCGGCGAATAGCAGGGGCAGGTTGAGCCGCGGGGTTTGGCTTTCGAACTGGGGGTCGGTCATGGGTCAGGCTTTCGTTCAGTCAGGAGGATCAAGGCAGTCGAATGATAAGCCCGTCTGACGCGGCGCGATCGCCGATCTGGCGCACTGTGAAAACGCCGTCAGGCAGGCTGGCGAACAGCGCCGAAAGCTGAGCGGCGGGAACTTCAAGTTGCGGTTCAAGCACGTCCCAGCGCGCAAGCGGCGCAGCCGCCGGACCGAACGCCACGGCGTAGCGTTCGGATTGTTCGTTGAGCGGCGTATTGACTCCATCTGGCCATTCCCACGCCCCGCGGGCGCGCCGTATCCAGCGGAGTTGCAGGCTGCCGTCGCTTAATTTGGCGGCCCGGCCATGGACCGGTGGCGGTGGGCGCAGGCCAATTCCGCGCAACGCGATCGGTGCGGTGATCGGGGTGGCATCGCCCAGTCCCAGCGCGGCAATCTGGGTGTCGGGGATCGTTCCGATCGCTTCCGGATCGAGCAGGCTGCCCGTGCCATCGAGCAGGATAAATCGATCGCCTGCGGCATGGCTGGCTACGGCGCTTTCGGTGCCGCCCCGCCCACGCCACAAGCCTGTGAGCGCCCAGCGCCCTTGCCCAAGCGGTGTGGCCGTCGCGAACTGGATGATTTCGCTGCCCAGCAGTGCGCGATTGGCCCCCATCGCCAGTTGCCGCATGGTGGCATTATTCAGCAGAGCGTCGGCTGCCACGAGTTCGATCACCACGCTGCTGCGGCGATCGAACAAGAGCGGCGTGGCAGGGGGTAGGATCGATACCGCGGTACCGATCGTGGCGCGGCTGCGCCCGGTGGTACCCAGCATGCTCAAGATCCCATCACCTTGATCGACGTAGAGGCTGGCACCTGCCCAGCCGGAGCCGCTGGAAGAAGCCGCGGCCAGCACCAGCGGCACGGTGGTTCCCGGGTTCCCGTCCCACGGCAGTTCGCAGACAGCCAGCGCGGTGGTGCCCGTGGGCAAATCGGTTGGCGGCGTGATCCGGCCAGAATCGACAGGCAGGCCAGATGGGAACTGTGGCGCTTGGCGCACCAGATTCAGGTCCACACCGTATTCACGCCATTCCCATTCGCGGACTTGCCATTCGCCGGGCTGCTCCGGCACCGTAACGATCGCGCCCGGGCGCACGGCAGGGTCGATTTGCGCTACGCGCCACACCAGTGTCTGGCGGCCCCATTGATCGCGCCGGGCAGCGTTTTCGATAAGCTGGCGGGCGGTCCCGGCCTCCAGTGCAGCCGGCAGTTCAAGGGTGCCTGGCTGACCGGGTTGTGGCCGCCTGGCTAGCCGTTGAACCCCCGGCTGATAATCACGATCCACATCGTAGTACCGCAGCACCGCAACCGGGGCTTCGCCTTGTTCCTTGCGGGTTCGGGCAAACCCGGCATTTGCGCCGAAGCTGTGCGGGTCGGCTGAACGGGCTGCCTCGGCCAGCGCGATCGGGGCGCTTTGGTGGCGATCTGCACCGATGGTCAATTGCCCGGCGCAGGCATCGCAATCGGCTGGATAAAGCGGCGTGAGTGCTGCCAGCGCTGTCGTCACGGGGCCATCGACGGATAAGCCCGCGAGGCCGGTTAACGGCACGGCGGCGTCGTGGTTCGCAATCACCCCATCAAGCAGGAGGTCCAGTGATAATGGAGCGGTATCCGCCACGATTTCGAAGGTTAGCGCGGGGATCCGGTTTCCGAAGCTGGCCAGTTGCAGATCTTCGAATACACCGTAAGCCAGATTGCGATAGGCCGGACAGCGGCCAGCCGCTTCGGCGGAGGCCAGCAATGGGTCAACCGGCTGGTCGCCGCTGCCGGGATAGAACCGGAATGCGCCGCCGGTCTTGAGGTCTCCGGCCGCGCCGCGCAGCAAGTTTCCATCGGCCCAGATACGGCCAATGCTGGTGATCCGCCGGCTGCTCAACGCCACCGCAAACGAGGCGCTGTATGAATATTCCACCGTCGCCGGTTTGCCCTTGCCGTTGCTGCGCTTGTCGCGGTGTTCGACCAGGTCGGTGGCCCAGATGATCTGCCCGGCGACGCGCATTCGGCCGAACAATCGCGGCACGGCAATCCCATAACTGGAGGTGGTGACGGCCAGCTCGGTTAACCGGGGGCCTTCGCGGGAACCATTGCCCAGCACCAGCCCATCGACCTGCCGGCCAGCCAGCGCGCCGATCGCGCCGCCCAGCGGACCGCCGACCAGCGTGCCGATTGCAGAAAAGATCAGGGTCGCCATGAAGAGCCTTTCAGGTTTCCGGAAGCAAGCGCCAGCGGCCGATTACCGGGCCGGCGGGCAGGCATGGGGTCAGGACAACGCGGCGCAGGCCGGCGTGGGCATGAACCCAGCCGCGGTCCGGCCCGGCAATCAGCAGATGAAATTGCGCGTCACCGGGCTGCATCAGCACCACGTCGCCCGGCTGGGCCGGCCGGTCGGTAGTGCCGAAACCCAGATTGGCAGGATCGGGCAGCCAGCGGTCGATACCTGATAGCCGCAGCGCATAGCCGGTTGGCAGGGTGATTGCGCGTCCCCCGCGGATCATAGCCGCTTCTAGCACGCCGATGCAGTCCAGCCCATGGACGGGATCGCGGCCGTGCAGGCGAAATGGCACACCGATCAAACCGGCCGCGGCGCATGCTAGTTCGGCCCCAGTCATAGTGCTGGGGTCATAGTGCGGGGGTCATTGCGCTGGCGCGGGGTAGCGCGCGACAAGATCATTGCCGGGCAAATAGGGTTCGCCCTGAAAATTGATCGCGTTGGCAAACCGATCGCCACATGTTCCGATCGTGTGATCGCAACCTTGCCGCACTTGCGCCCGGGTGCCCGGGGGAAGCATCGCATCGATCGGCCCATCGAGCAGCACTGCGCCATCGCGGATCGCGGCGATCCCCATCGTGATGCCGGCGCATGGTCCATCGAACCAGCGGATCGTGCCGCCCAGCAGATCGGCTGGGGCAATCGCACAGTCCAACGTTGCGGCGCCGGTGGCTGGATCGTACGCTCCCAACACGGCTTCGTGGGTAAAGCGCGCGGCCGACAAGGTGCAGCCGGGGCCACAGAACGCGGCGCGGCAGGCCGGGCTGGTGCGTGGCACCGGATCGCGCTGCAATTCGGCTTTGCGCGATTGCAGTTCGGCGGTGAACGTTCCGGCCTGTTCGGTGATCGCACCGATGCTGCCGCGATAAAGCACGGTATGTTCGCCGGTGCTCCAATCCACCACGCCGATCAGCACGCTGGCTCCGTCGAACCGGCCGGCGGCAAGGTCTTCCGCTGCGATCGAGGCATGGCTTAGCGCGCCCTGCACTTCGGCGCTGTCGGGTTCGAAATCGGCCGAACGCCGGATCGCCGAAGGCACCAGCCCCGGCGCGGCCTGATGCCGGATGCCATCGATCCAGATGTCCTGATCGTGGGTGGTAAAGCCCAGCGCCACACCATCGCGGCGCAGCACGCGCCAGAACGTGGCGACTGTTTCCAGCGCCGCGTCGAACCAGATCCGGGTCATGCTGTGGCCTCGCGGATCTCGATCACCGGCACGCTTGGCACATCACCCGCCGCAATCGTGGCCCCGGCCATTTCCAGCGTGTCTTCGGCAAAGCGAACCGGCACGTCGAACAGAAACCCGGCGCGCACCGCCTTGCCGCTGGCGGGCGGGGTGGCGAACGTGATCATCCCGCCGGCCTCGAGGCCGACTGCAGCCGCCACTCCATCGACGCTGGCCAGGATGCTGCCGGCGACCGGCCGGGTGATCCGCCGGACTTGTTGCGCATCGCCGCTGCCATACCGCTTGATCAGGGCAAAGCTGGTTTGCTTGCCATCGCCAACTCCCAGCAACTGGTCGAGCATGGTGGGAGTGCCGGTCATCGCGCGCGAACTGAAATCGGATGGATCGCGCAAGCGAAAGCCGCGCCCCGCCCCGCGCCGGGCACGAAAAAACGCCAGCAGTATGCCCAGTTCGCTGTCGGAGCGGATTCCTGGCCCGACATCGAACCGCAGCCGCGCATCCGACCACACACTGTTGCGGCGTTCAAAACCTGAAGCCGACGTTGCCACGCTGGTTGAAAATTCAGCGGTTACCGAAACCGAACGGCTGAGTGCCAACGGATACGGCAAGTCATCGAAAGCAAGCATATCGTCCTCATCGGAAAATTGTGGGAGGCGCACGAAACCGTCGCGGCACACTTGCGGCAACGCCCACACAAAGCACTCGTGGGCACCGCGCTGGGCGGCTTCGTCCAGCCCGGCATCGATCCGTTGCCACAGTGCTGTCTGGGCCGGATCAAGCACGAACCCGGCGAGGTAGTCCTGCGCTGTTGGGGGGTAGCCAAGCCGAGCGGTGACAGTGGCATAGGCGGCGCGGCGGGGGCCATCGCTGCCCGTGGTCAGCCAGTCGTAATCTTCCACCTGCAGCCGGTCGAACGCGGGGCTGGCCCAACCGACTGGCAGATTGGCGCGGACGGCTTCGGGCATCGCCGGATCGAGCACGCTTGGCAGGAACGCTAGCAGCAATACTTCGGCGGCTTGCGGGGCAGCCGCCGCGCGCACGGCATCGCGCAGCGCGGCGGTCGATGCGGCCAGCACTGCCCCCCTGATCGAGCAACGCTTTTTGTACTGCGGTCAATGGCTGGCGCAGATCGCTGATCACCGCGGGGGTGCCGCCAAATGCGATGCGCGCCGCCGCATCGTAAAGGCACGGTCGGCCATCGTCCATGATCCACCACCACGGTTCGCCGATCTGCACACGCACTTTGGTGCCGGCCGCTTTGAGCAGTGCCGCGAATGCGCTGGCCGCGCTGCGTAGCCAGGCCATGGCCGCGGCGTTGGCCGGTGATAGCAGCGCCGATGGCGGGTTCCATCCGGTGCGGGCGGGATCGCCATTGCTGGCGCGTTGTTGCCACGCATCCGGGCAATGCTGGGCCAGCAATTCATAGGACAACGAGGCAATCGGCGAAAACCCGGCGGCCCGTGCGGCGGCAAAGAATGCGCGGTGCCACGCCGTTGCGGGCTGACACAGCGGATCGCCGCTGCCGGGGACGAAAAATGCACCACCGCTGGCGGCCAGCCGCATGAAGTGGCTCATCCCGACATAGTGCAGCAGGCTGCCGCGATAGCCGAGTTGCCGGGCGGCGCGGACCACGCGTTCCGGGGCCTGGTTGCAGCAATCGTCATACGCGGTGGCCATCGCCACCCCGTGCGGCGGCACCACCACATCGCCGATCGGCAACAGTGGGCGCTGGCCAGAACAGCGGATCTCGGTCAGTTCCACCCATCCTTCGGCCGGGCTGGCCAAAGCCGCATCGCTGCCCCCGACGTAACCCGGGGCGACCAGCGAAATGAACA
>JBDKLL010000150.1:0-3336 GCA_039795595.1 Pseudomonadota bacterium | reverse complement strand
AATCAAGGCTCAACCGCACAATTAATTACAGACTCCATGCAGGGTGGGTGTTGGATATGAGCGAACGCGAATCGATGCCGTATGACGTCGTGATTGTTGGGGGCGGGCCGGCTGGCCTCGCCGCGGCAATCCGATTGAAGCAGGTTAATGCCGATCTTTCGGTCTGTATCCTTGAAAAAGGTTCGGAAGTGGGCGCGCACATCCTGTCGGGTGCGGTGGTCGATCCCAAGGCGCTGGATGAACTCCTGCCCGAATGGCGGACCGACGGTTGCCCGATGGCCGAGACCCCGGTGACCGATAACTGGCACTGGGTGCTGGCCCGCGGCAAACGCATCTCGATCCCGCACTGGCCGATGCCCCCGTTCATGTCGAACGATGGCAACTACACCGGCAGCCTTGGCAACTTGTGCCGCTGGTTGGCGGGCAAGGCCGAAGAACTGGGCGTGGAAATCTTCCCCGGCTTCCCGGCGGCGGAAGTGCTCTACAACGATGATGGTTCGGTTAAGGGCGTCGCCACGCAAGACATGGGCGTGGCCCGCGATGGCAGCCACAAGGGCGATTATCAGCCCGGCATGGAACTGCACGCGAAATACACCTTCTTTGCCGAAGGTGCGCGCGGCCACCTGACCAAGCAGGTCAAAGCCAAGTATGACCTTGAAGCCGATTGTCAGCCGCAGGTTTACGGGATCGGCATCAAGGAACTGTGGGACATCGATCCCGCCAAGCACGTGCCGGGACGGGTGATCCACACCCAGGGCTGGCCGCTGTCGGAAAGCGATAGCTGGGGCGGCGGGTTCCTGTACCATCAGGCGAACAATCAGGTCGCACTCGGGTTCGTGACCGCGCTCGATTACAAGAACCCTTACGTTTATCCGTTCGAGGAATTTCAGCGCTGGAAGCAGCACCCCGCAATCCGCGCGATCCTCGAAGGCGGACGCCGGGTTTCCTATGGCGCGCGTGCGATCAATGAAGGCGGCTGGCAATCGGTGCCCAAGCTTGATTTCCCGGGCGGGGCGCTGATCGGGTGCTCGGCCGGGTTCGTCAACGTGCCGCGGATCAAGGGCAGCCACACCGCGATGAAAAGCGGGATGCTGGCCGCCGAAGCCGCCGCCGCCGCGATTGCCGCGGGCCGCGAAGCAGATTCGATGGGCGAATACGATGCCGCGGTGCGGTCAAGCTGGATCGCCAAGGAACTGAAGCTGGTTCAGAACGCCGAACCGATGGTCGCCAAGTGGGGCGGCGGACTGGGCACAGTGCTGGCCGGCGCGGACATGTGGCTGCGCACGCTGTTCGGCTTTGGCCTGGCCAAGCCGATGAAGCACCACCGCGATTGCGAAACCTTGCAGCGCGCCGATCTGTACCAGCCGATCAACTATCCCAAGCCCGATGGCGTGATCAGCTTTGATCGGCTGACCAGCGTCAGCTTCTCGTACACCAACCACGAAGAAGATCAGCCTTGCCACCTGCAACTGGCCGACCCCACAATCCCGGTGGAGGTAAACCTCAAGAACTATGCCGGGCCGGAAGCCCGCTATTGTCCGGCGGGGGTCTATGAATTCGTGGGGGCCGAAGAAGGCGAACCCCGTTTGCAGATCAACGCGCAGAACTGCGTCCACTGCAAGACGTGCGACATCAAGGATCTGACCCAGAACATCACCTGGGTTACCCCTGAAGGTGGCGGCGGGCCGAACTACCCGAACATGTAACTGCGCCCGGTGCACGAAACTGCCTATGCCAAGCTCAACCTCGCGCTGCACGTCCGCAAGCGGCGCGAGGACGGCTACCATGAACTGGAAACCCTGTTCGCGTTCGTGGATCAGGGTGATCGGTTGAGCGTTGCCCCGGCTGCCGGGTTGACGCTGGCGATCACCGGGCCGTTTGCCGCGGGCCTTTCGGCGGGGGATGATAACCTGGTGCTGCGCGCAGCGCGGGCCTTGGCGCAGCGCTATGGTGTTTCAGCCGGTGCGGCCTTCACGCTCGACAAGCAGTTGCCCGTGGCGGCCGGGATCGGCGGCGGATCGGCCGATGCCGCGGCGGCGCTGCGGCTGTGCGCGCGGCTGTGGGACCTGGCTGTTACCCCGGCCGAACTGGCCGAATTGGCCGCACCGCTGGGGGCGGATGTTCCCGCTTGTGTGGCGGCGCAAACCTGTTTTGGCAGCGGGGTTGGGGATAAACTGACCCCGGTTGCCATCACCGATCTGGCCGGCGCCCCGGTGTTGCTGGTCAACCCGCGGATTGCCTGCCCGACGGGGCCAGTGTTCAAGGCGTGGGACGGGGTCGATCGCGGCGCGCTGGACCCGGCAGATTGGCGCAATGGCCGCAATGATCTGGCAGCACCCGCGATCGGCCTGCACCCCGAAATTGCCGCCGTGCTGGCGGCGCTGCGTGAAACTGGCCCGCGCGTGGCGCGGATGTCAGGATCGGGGGCAACCTGTTTTGCCCTGTTCGTTGATCCCGCCCAGCGCGATGCCGCCGCGGTGCAACTGGCCGAACGCCACCCGCAGTGGTGGCAGATAAGCGGGAACCTGCGATGAGTGCGGCCTTCAGCATCCTTGGCACCCCGCGGTTTGGCGGAATCCTTGTGGTTTCGGACCATGCCAGCAACGCGGTGCCGGCCGATATCGACCTTGGCATCGCGCCTGACCTGCTGGACCAGCACATCGCCATCGACATCGGCGTTGGCCCGATCGGCGCGATGATGGCCGAGCGGCCGGGGGTTGCCGCGTTTCAGGGCGCGGTGAGCCGGCTGGTCTGCGATTTCAACCGCGATGTGGATGCCCCCGGGGTGGTTCCGATCGCCAGCGATGGCCACGCGATCCCCGGCAATGCGCTGGACCATGCGGGCCACGCCGCCCGGATCGCGCGGTTTTTCGATCCCTATCACGCGGCGCTGGCTGCGCTGCTGGATACGGTCCCGCCGGCGCTGATCCTGTCGCTACACAGCTTTACCCCGCAACTGGCCAGCAGCGACGAACCGCGCCCGTGGCACTGCGGCGTGCTGTATAACGAGGATGATCGTGCCGCCCGGATCGCCATCCCGCTGCTGGCGGCAGAAGGGTTGATCGTGGGGGACCAGCAGCCTTATTCCGGTCGCCTGCTCAATGCGACGATGAACCGCCATGCCGAAGCCGAAGGGCGGCCCTATTTCGGGATCGAGATCCGGCAGGACCTGATCGCCGATCCTGCCGGGCAGGTCGAATGGGCTGAACGGTTGTGGCGAATCTGCAACGAAGTGGCGTTGAAGGTGGGCGAATAGGGGTGTAGGGCGCGTGCAACCGCCGCCTTCACGAAAGATTCCTGCGATGCCCGCTTACCGTTCCCGCACTTCCACCCATG
>JBDKLL010000149.1:0-9874 GCA_039795595.1 Pseudomonadota bacterium | reverse complement strand
CGGGCTGAGTAACCCGTTCAAGGCTCAAAACTCATAAGTGCCAACGACAACGAAGCACTCGCTCTCGCGGCGTAATGTGACGGGCTAACGCCCTGAATTTACAAAGCTAAAGCGCGGTTGGGCCGACCGGGCAACAGAACGGATTCCAGCGGCTCGGGGTGGGCCGGGCAACAGAACCACCCCACCTTCCTGACAGATATCGATGCCTTTGGGCAGGAACGGCTTGCTTAATTGGGCAGCTGGATCAGTCCGGGCGCTGGATCGCTTGAGGGCGCTGGGCCAATTGGCGTTCGTGCTTCAGGCAATCGAGGATCTTGCCGCCACCCATGAACACCGCACCGGTGCAGGCCAGAAACAGCAATCGCCCGCCCAATCCCGGATAACGATCAAGATAGACCATCCCGCGTTCAACCGCGCCCAGCGCCAAGGCATAGATGATCATATAGGCTTCGATTGGCGATTTGATCACGAACAGGCGGGTAACTTTGCGCAGCATTGTTCCTCCTGTTTCCTTTCCGGGCCAAGCAACCCGCCAATTTCAACGTCGCCAATTTCGCCAAACGCGGATCGGGACGCAAGCGATAGTTACCACGGATTCCGCAGGTATCGCGGCCACTGGTGCGAAGGAAGATATAAAAAATTATATTTCCACAAGCATTTAGGAAAGTGGCATTCAGAAAAGTTCGGGCAGGTCCAAAACATCAAGCAAGGCGGCACGGGCAGCGATGACTTGCCGGGCCAGCACCGGGTTGCCGATGTCGGCTGGATCGATCTGTTCGGGCCAGTGCGCGGCAATCACTGCGCCGATCCGGTCGGCGGTGACTTCATCCAGCAGGAAGCGCGGGTCGATCGTGGCCGGATCGGCCACCACGCGCAGCCGCAGGCAGGCGGGGCCACCGCCATTGGCCATCGATTGACGCACGTCGACCGGCAGCACCTGCCGGATCGGGCCATTGCCCGCCAGCATAGCGTCCAGCCATGCCCGCACGCGGGGATGGGCCCACGCCTCTTGCGGGATCACCAGCGCCATTTCGCCCAGCGAGATTTTGTCCAGCGGCAGGGTCAGCAACTGGGCGTTGAACAAATATGATTGGATCGCATCGCCAAGGCTGACCGCAGCGGCCGGGACCACCACGATTTCGGCTTCGGGTAGGCGTTCGCGGATTGCGGCATAAGTGGCATCCGGATCGGCAAAGGCCTGTTCGTGGGTGAACAGCACGCGTTCGTTCGCCACGGCCACCACATCGTTGTGGAACGCCCCGGCGGCGATTGCTTCTTCCGATTGTTCGACAAACAGCACCCGGCTGGGATCAAGCCGGTGAAGCCGCGCCACCGCGCGGCTGGCCTGTTCGTGCTGGCGGGCGGGGAATGGTCCGCCGTTGCGCCCATAAACAAAGATTTCCAGCCCCGGTGCGGCATGGTGGGCGCACATCCGCATATGGTTGGCCGCGCCTTCATCGCCAAAGCACGCCGGCACGGCGGGGTGCAGCGCGAAATGCGCCGGATCGGCAAAGGCCACACGCAACTGGCGCAGCGTATCGGGCCATTCCTGCGAGCGATGCGGCATCGTGACAAGGTTGGCCGCGGTCAGGTGGCAGCGGCCATCGGCGGTGTCCGGTGCAGGGGAAACCGTGGCGGCATTGGCAGTCCACATCGCGCTGGCCGACCACGCGGCGGCCCGCAGCCGCCGGCTGGCATCATCGGCCGTTGCATCGGTGGCGTTATCGGCAAGGCCCAGCGCATCCAGCAAGGCGGCGTTCGGGCGCGGCAGCGGCAGCAGGAACCCTTGTGTCAGCCCCAACGATAGGTTGTGGCGCATTTTCGCCAGTCCTTGCAGCGCGGCGGCCCGCGGTGCGGAAGGATCACCCGCGTGGCTGGCCGATGCCAGGTTGCCAAGGCTTAACCCGGCGTAATTGTGGGTTGGGCCTATGATCCCGTCGAAGTTGATTTCAACCAGTGGCATCGCTCACCACCGGGCCACGTGGGTAACGGTCTGGCCCGGTTCGATGGCCAGCGCCGCGGCGCATTCGGGATCGATCGCGATGCCGGCATCGCGCTGCGCCACAAGGCCATAAGCACAGCGAAAATCGCCCAGCCGGCCCACGGCAACCAGCCGGCGTTCGGCTTGATTGTGCTCGGCCTGATCCTGCGCGGTAAGCCGGGTGTCGATCGCCACCACCACGGCATCTTCGGCTTCGCGGATCGAACGGATCTGGTCGGTCCGCACGGTCATCGTTGGTCCGCCGTCAAAAATGTCGATGTAGTTTTCCCAGCTGAACCCTTCGGTTTCCAGCATCCGCATCGCCGCGCGGCCGGAAGGG
Source organism: Pseudomonadota bacterium (assembly GCA_039795595.1). Lineage (GTDB taxonomy): Bacteria > Pseudomonadota > Alphaproteobacteria > Sphingomonadales > Sphingomonadaceae > Novosphingobium. The sequence continues at coordinate 7,553 of JBDKLL010000149.1, read as the reverse complement.
TGGGGGATGCCGATCACCGCTCGGGCCGCTTCGGGCAGCATCGCGATATAGACCGGGTGCTTGGGCATCAGATCGGCGATGAACTGGTTGCCATGGGTGGCGTTGAATTCATCGGCATCCTGAAAGTGCATGCCGAAAAACCGCCCGGCTACGCCGTCCCAGAACGGGGAAGCCCCGGCTTCATCGATCACCCCGCGCAATTCGGCCAGCGTGCGATCGGCAAAGCGGGCGCGGTGGTTGCGTATGAACAGATAGCGGCTGCGCGCGATCAACATCCCCAGCCCGCCGGCGCGTTCGCCGGGGTGGAGGAACAGTCCACCCACTTCGCTGGCGCCTTCCAGATCAGTGGACAAGTTCAGGATGTCAGCCCGGAATGTACGGCCCAGTTCGGTGCTGTGCTGGGTCAGCGCGCCGATCCGATAGCTGTAGAATGGCCACTTCAACCCCACGGCAGAGAAGATCTGGCAGGTGCCGCGCACTTCGCCGGTGGCGGTGTTTTCCAGCACGAAGAAAAACAGGTCATCGTCCAGCATATCGCCTTGCCGCGCAAAGCCGGCGGCCGAGCGTTCCAGCTTCGCGGTCAGCGCGGCGCGATCCGGTGGCAGGTTGGTAAAGCCCCCGCCGGTGCGCTTGGCCATTTCGTAGATGTGTTGCAGATCGTGCGGGCCGGCGGCGCGGATGCGAAAGGTCAAAGTGGATCTCCCAGCGAAAGGCGGTGCAGGACTAGCGCCGACAATCGCGCGCGTTCGGCCAGACTGGGCACGATCAGGAACTCTTCGGGCGAATGGATCGCCCCGCCGCGCACGCCCATCGTATCGACTACCGGCACCCCGCAGGCAGCGATATTGTTGCCATCGCAGACCCCGCCTGATGCCACGCGGCTTAGCGGGCGGCCGAGCAGCGCACTGCACGTTTCGACCAGCGCGAACAGGCGTTCGGCCTGTGGATCGACCGGCTTGGGTGGGCGGCTGATTGCGCCGTGGCGATGAATCGAAACTTCATATTGAATTTCAACTTGTTCGATCAATTTGTTGATTTCAAATTCAAACTGATCGGCAAGAGCGGCCGCCTGAGGGCGAATGTTGAAGCGCAGCACGGCATGATCGGGGACCACGTTGTTCGCGCTGCCGCCGTCGATCCTGGCGGGATTGATCGCCAGCCCGGCGCGTTCCAGTGTTTTCAGCCCAAGGGTCAGCGCGGCGGCCGCCACGATCGCGTTGCGGCCGTCCTGCGGGTTGCGCCCGGCGTGGGCGCTGCGCCCGGTGATGATCAGCGCGTAATTGCCGCTGCCGGCCCGCGCCCCCGCCAATGTCCCATCGGGCAGGGCCGATGGCTCATAAGTCAGCGCCGCGGCCTTGCCCTGTGCCAGCCGGGCGATCAGCGCGGCGGAAGACAGGCTGCCGGTTTCCTCGTCGGCATTGATCAGCACGTCATAGCCGACCGCGGCTGCGGCCGGGCTGTGCTCGAACGCTTGTAGCGCGGCAAGGATCACCGCGATCCCGCCTTTCATATCGGCCACGCCAGGGCCGTTCAGGGTATCGGCATCGATCTGGCGCAACTGCTGGAACGGGTGCGCCGGTGCGAACACGGTATCCATGTGCCCGGTCAGCAGGAACCGGCGCGGGGCATCCGGGCGAACCGACAGGACCAGATGCCGGCCATGTTCGATTGGTATGTCCTGCCCCGCGGCATCGATGGCAGTGACCGGGGCCGGGGTTTCGAGCTGGATGGTGCCGGGCAGTACGGCAAAGGCATCGGCCAGCAGGTCTGCCTGCCGGGCCAGCCCGGCAAGGTTGGTGGTGCCGGTGTTAAGCGCGCTCCACGTCTGCACTTGCGCCAGCATCGGCGCGGGATCGACCGCGGCGAGCAGGGCCTGTTCAGCGGGGGTAAGCAGATCCATCCGCAGGGTTCTAGCCCAGCGCTCAAGCCGCTCCAACCCCCCAGCGTGCGACTGGTCGTTGCCATTTGTTCGCAGGTGCGGCATAGACGAGGCGTTCCTCCCCGGAATCGAGATTATCCCATGCCGGTGCGCGCAGTGCAGCCCCGGTTTCCAGCCGTGTGAGGGACTATGAACGATCGGGTTGAACGAAGCGGGCTGCAGGTCGATGCGGCGCTGGCGCATTTCATCGAAGGCGAAGTCATCGCCCCGTTGGGCCACGATGTTACCGCGTTCTGGCAGGGCTTTGCCGCGCTGGTGCAGCGCTATGCCCCCCTTAACCGCACGCTATTGCACAAACGCGATGACCTGCAGGCCCAGATCGATTCTTGGCACATGGCCCGCGCCGGCCAGCCGATCGACATGGCGGAATACACTGCCTTCCTGACCGAGATCGGCTATCTCGTGCCGGAACCCGCGCCGTTTGCGATCGGCACGCAGAACGTCGACCCAGAAATCGCCACGCTGGCCGGGCCGCAACTGGTGGTCCCGGTGCTCAACGCGCGGTTTCTGCTCAACGCCGCCAATGCCCGCTGGGGCAGCCTCTACGATGCGTTTTACGGCACCGATGCGCTGGCGGCCCCGCCCGCCCGCCCGGGGGGCTATGACGAAGCGCGCGGTGCCGCGGTGATCACGGCCGCGCGGGCATTTCTGGACAGCGCCATCCCCGGCTGGGCTGCGGCGCTGGCCGGTCAGCCGTGCGAACATCTGGTCGCCCGGCGCGATGGCGCGTTCCTGTTCCGCCACCATGGGTTGCACATCGAAGTGCTGGTTGATCCGGCCCACCCGGTGGGCAAGACCGATCCGCTGGGCATTGCCGATGTGATCCTTGAAGCGGCGCTGACCACGATCTGCGACATGGAAGATTCGGTCGCGGCGGTCGATGCGGCGGACAAGCTCAGTGCCTATCGTAACTGGCTGGGCGTAATCCGCGGCGATCTGGCAGATACGTTCGAAAAGGGTGGGCAGACGCTGACCCGCACGCTTAACCCTGATCGCCGCTGGACTGCGCTGGATGGCGGCGAACTGGTGCTGCCCGGCCGCAGCCTGCTGTTCGTGCGCAACGTTGGCCATCTGATGACCAACCCGGCGATCCTGCTGGCCGATGGCAGCGAAATCCCGGAAGGGATCATGGATGCCGTGGTGACCAGCGCGATCGGCGCGCAGGGCCTTGCCGGGCAGGGCCAGCACACCAATTCGCGCTGCGGTTCGATCTACATCGTCAAGCCCAAGATGCACGGGCCAAAGGAAGCCGGTTTCACCAACACGCTGTTCGATGCGGTGGAAGACCTGCTGCAATTGCCGCGCCACACGATCAAGGTGGGCGTGATGGACGAAGAACGCCGCACCAGCGCCAATCTGGCCGCCTGCATCCACGCGGTGAAAGACCGGATCGTGTTCATCAACACGGGCTTTCTTGATCGCACTGGCGATGAAATCCACACGTCGATGCGGGCTGGGGCGATGCTGCGCAAGGGCGCGATGAAAGCCACCCCGTGGATCGCTGCCTACGAAGCGCGGAACGTCCAGATTGGTTTGGCCTGCGGGCTTTCGGGCAAGGCGCAGATCGGCAAGGGGATGTGGGCCGCGCCCGATATGATGGGCGATATGATGGCGCAGAAGATTGCCCACCCGCGATCGGGCGCAAACACGGCGTGGGTGCCTTCGCCCACCGCGGCAACGCTACACGCCATGCATTATCACGCGGTTGATGTCTTTGCCGTCCAGCGTGACCTTGCCGGGCAGCCGGTGCCGCCATTGCAAACCTTGCTGACCGTGCCACTGGCCGATGGGATCAACTGGTCGGACGCCGAAGTGCGCGAGGAACTGGACAACAACGCCCAAGGGTTGTTGGGGTATGTGGTGCGCTGGATCGATGCCGGGGTGGGGTGTTCCAAGGTGCCGGATATCAACGATGTCGGGCTGATGGAAGATCGCGCGACCTTGCGGATTTCATCGCAGCACATGGCCAACTGGCTGCTGCATGGGGTGTGCAGCAAGGATCAGGTGATGGACGCGCTGCGCCGCATGGCGGCCAAAGTCGATGCCCAGAACGCGGGCGATCCGGCTTATGTGCCGCTGGTTGGTAACGAGGATGGCCCGGCGTTTCGCGCGGCCTGCGATCTGGTGTTCAAGGGGGTGGAACAGCCCAGCGGTTATACCGAACCGCTGCTCCACCACTGGCGGCAGGTGCAAAAAGCCGGTTAGGCCGACAGCACCCGCGCCACGGCGACGAATTCCGCAACGCTGAGCGTTTCGGCGCGGCGTTGCGGATCGATCCCCAATGTTTCAAGCGCGGCCAGTGCGCCGGGCAAGCCCTTCAGGCTTTGGCGCAGCATCTTGCGGCGCTGGCCGAACGCGGCTTCGGTCAGGCGTTCCAGCATTCGCGCTGAAACGCCGGCGGGCATTTCGGCTGGGGTAACGTGGACGATCGCGCTCATCACTTTGGGCGGCGGGGTGAAGGCGCTGCGGTGGACTTTCATCGCCAGCTTGGCCTGTGCGCGCCACTGCGCCAGCACCGCAAGCCGGCCATAGGCATCGCTGCCCGCATCGGCGACGATCCGGTTCGCCACTTCGAGCTGGAACATCAACGTCAGGCTGGCCCATTGCGGGGGCCATGCTTCACCGCCCAGCCAGCCAGTGAACAGCGGCGTGCCGACATTGTAGGGAAGATTGGCCACCACATGGAACGGCCCGGTGATCCCGTGCGGCACTTTGGTGGCATCGCCTTCGATCACGGTCAGTTGCCCGGGGAAGGCTGCGGCCAGTTCGGCCAGTGCCGGCAAGCAGCGGCGGTCCATTTCGATCGCAGTGACTTGCGCTCCGGCACGCAGCAGCGCGCGGGTCAACCCGCCGGGGCCAGGCCCCACTTCCAGCACTTGCGCGCCGCGCAGCTTGCCGGGGATCGCGGCGATCCGATCGAGCAACTGTTCGTCGAACAGGAAGTTCTGGCCCAATGCCTTCGTGGCGAACAGGCCGTGGCGGGTGATGACTTCGCGCAGGGGGGGCAGTTCGGGGGCTGGGAGGGGCTGGCTCATTCCGCTTCGCCTGCCCGCCGCAGCGCGCAGTCTCCCGCCATGCGGATGGCCGCGATCATCGCGCCCGGATCGGCTATGGCCTGCCCGGCAATGGCAAAGGCGGTGCCATGATCGGGCGAACTGCGGATGATCGGCAGGCCTAGCGTGGTGTTGACCCCGGCATCGAAATCCAGCGTTTTCAGCGGGATCAAGGCCTGATCGTGATACATGCACAGCGCCGCATCATACCCGGCGCGTGCACGCGGTGCGAACAGGGCATCGGCCGCATGCGGGCCGGTGGCATCGATCCCGGCGGCCTGCAAGGCGGCGATCGCAGGGGCGATGATTCGGGCTTCTTCATCGCCCATCCGCCCGGCTTCGCCCGCATGGGGGTTCAGCGCGGCGATCGCCAGCCGGGGCTGATCGATTCCGAAGTCCTGCCGCAATGCGGCAGCGGTGATCTGCGCGCGGCGTACGATCAGGTCGGTGCTGATTTGGCGCGGCACGTCGGCCAGCGCGATATGAACGGTGAGCGGGACCGTGCGCAGCGATGGACCGGCCAGCATCATCACCGCATCGGCCGCAGCAATTCCGCACGCCGCGGCAACGAATTCGGTCTGCCCCGGATGGGCAAACCCCACGTCTGCCAGCAGCGCCTTGGCGATCGGCCCGGTGACCAGTGCGCCAGCTTCCCCTGCCACTGTCAGCCGGGTGGCTTCTTCAAGCGAGGCCAGCGCCAATTCTGCACCGGTGCGGCATGGGGCACCGGGGGTGTAATCCCCATCGGCCCCCGCCAGCACGGGCAGGCTGGTGCCAAAGCAATCGAGCGCTTCGGCCGGGTGGTAAATCTGCGTGACGGGCAGGGCGATCCCGCGGGTTGCCGCGGCCGCGGCCAGCAATTCTGGCCCGCCGGCGACGAAAAACGGGAACAAGCCTTCACTTTCGCGCAGCGCCCAGGCTTGCGCAATCAGTTCCGGGCCAATTCCGGCCGGATCACCAAGCGAAATGGCAAGCGGCCCCATCCGATCAGCCCCCTTTGGGTGCCTTAGCTGCCGTAATCGATGATCGCATCGCGCCGCAGGTCGCGCAGGTAGCTTTGCGCGCGTTTGTTGACGCGTTCATCTTCGATTTGCGATTGCACCGTATCAAAGTTCGGACCGGCATCGACCTTCGGATCGTCGCGGCCGCACAGCATCAGCACGCGCACGCCATCTTCGATCGAACCGAACGGCGCGGTGGTTTCACCCAATGACAGGCCCAGCACCATGTTCTGCAGGGCGGCGGGCAGATCACGCGCCTTGATCTGGTCGTTCGAAACGACTTCGGCACCTAGGCCGCTGGCAATCCCGTCAACCGTGGAGCAGCCCCGCGCCGTTTGCATCTTTTCGGCAAACAGCTTGGCGCGGGTGCTGGCCTGCGCTTCGGTGGTGCCTTTGGGGAAGCTGATCGAAACCTGCTTGAGGCTGAGCACGGCATCGCGCGGATCCGCGGTCAGAACCTGACGCTTGTCGATCAGGACGACGATCGAAAATCCGCCGCGCACTTCGATCGGGCCAGCCATCTGGCCGGTTTGCAGCCCTTGCACCACGCCTGAAAGCTCAGTCGGCAGCTGGCCGGCGCGAACCCAGCCAAGATCGCCGCCGACCGATGCGGTCGAGGCTTCGGAAAACTGGCGGGCATAACCGATGAAGCTGCCGCCCTGCTGCAACTGCTGGACGATTTTCTGCGCATTCTGGCCCACGGCATCGTGGTTTTCGCTGTTCGCCGACAGGAAGATTTCACCGACCCGATATTCTTCGGTGCCCTTCTGCTCCTGCATCCGTTTCAGCACATCGCGAACTTCTTCGTCCGATACGTTGACGAACGGTTGCACGTTGCGGCGCAGCAGGCGTTGCCACGTCAATTCGCCGCGGATCTGCCGTTTGAGCGAGGCGGAAGAGGAACCGAGTTTGGTCAGGTGCGCATCCAGTGCAGCCGGGTCTTGCCCGAAATTCTGCTGGGCGATGCGCGCATAAGTTGCTTCAACTTCGCCATCATCAACATCGATCTTCTGGGCATGGGCTTCCTGAATCTGCAGGGTTTCGTCCATCAGGTTGCGCAGCACCTGCAAGTGCAGACGTTCCAGTTCTTCCGCGCCGATCTTGCCGCCGCTGGCCGATACGATCAGCGCCACGCGTTGGTCCACATCGGTGCCGGTAATGACTTCGCCATTGATGATGACGGTGGCGGAACGGTGGTTGGGATCGTTCTTGCCAAAGATCTGCGGGTTATCGGGCAGGTCAAGGTTGCCGGCGCTGTCCTGTGCGCTGGCCGCAGCGCCAAGGCCCAGCGCGGCGGCCAGAACCGGAAGCAGGATGGTGCGGGGGGAGAAGCGAAGCGACGAAATGCGTGCCACTGATAATCAAATCCCAAAAACGGCACCAAAATGGTGCCAGAAACGGCGGGTGCAAATCCCGCACGGCTCGGCGCTGCGAATGCTGCCCGAAGGCTTAACCCAAGCTGAGCAGAGGGCGGATAGCGCGTTTGGCAAGGCCTGCCAATGCGCCAGCGCAAGGTTTTACCGGAAGCCGAGATTCCGCAAGGCGAAGTGGATCTGGTAG
>JBDKLL010000148.1:0-3093 GCA_039795595.1 Pseudomonadota bacterium | reverse complement strand
ATTTCCTTGCGGAACAGCTTTTCCAGATCGGCGCGCGCGCCGGCCTGCATCCGCGCCGGAATTTCTTCAGAGCGCAGTTCAAGAAGGAAATCGGCGCTCACAGGCTCCACTCCGGATATTTCGCGGCCCATTCGTCCTTGTTCTTTTCAATCCATGCCTGACAACTGCCCTTGGCCAGATCGCGCACCCGGCCGATATAGCTGGCGCGTTCCTGCACGGAAATCACCCCGCGGGCCTGCAGCAGGTTGAACAAGTGGCTGGCCTCGATCGCCTGATCGTAGGCGGCCAGCGGCACGTTGGCATCGATACAGCGCTGGCATTCAGCCTCAGCCTTGGCAAAGCCATCAAACAGGCTGGCGGTGTCTGCCACTTCGAAATTGTATTTCGAATGTTCCTGTTCGTTCTTCAGGAACACATCGCCATAGGTCACGCCGTGATCGTTGAACTTCAGGTCATAGACCCGGTCCACGCCCTGAATATACATTGCCAGGCGTTCAAGGCCGTAAGTCAATTCGCCGGCCACCGGCTTGCAATCGAACCCGCCGACTTGCTGGAAATAAGTGAACTGGGTGACTTCCATCCCATCGCACCACACTTCCCAGCCCAGCCCCCACGCGCCCAGCGTCGGGCTTTCCCAATCGTCTTCGACAAACCGGATATCGTGGGCCAGCGGATCGATCCCGATCGCAGCGAGCGATTGCAGGTACAGTTCCTGCAGGTTGGCCGGGTTGGGCTTCAGGATCACCTGATATTGGTAATAGTGCTGCAACCGGTTCGGGTTTTCGCCGTAACGCCCATCGGTCGGCCGGCGCGATGGCTGGACATAGGCGGCCTTCCACGGTTCCGGCCCCAGCGCGCGCAGCGTGGTTGCCGGATGAAAGGTGCCTGCGCCCATGCGCATGTCATAAGGTTGCAAGATGAGACAGCCTTGCGCGCTCCAGAAAGAATGGAGCCGCAGGATCATCTCTTGAAAGCACAGGGGCGCAGTTTCGCTCATGCCCGGGCCTTTGGCCGATGGGCCGGAACGGGTCAAGCATCGCTGCGGGCAACTCGTTCATCGACGGACAGGGATTGCCGTTCTACGATGCTGAAATGATCCTGACGAAACGCCTGTTCGCGGCAACCCTGCTGCCCGCTTCGCTGGCGCTGGTTGGCCTGTTCGCTCCCGCCAGCGGGTTTGCCCAGCAGCACCATCCCACGCCGCAACCGGTTGAACGGGTACCATTGGATCGGGTTGCCACGCCGGCGCTGTGGAAAGTGGCAGATGCGGATACCACGATCTACCTGTTCGGGACGATCCACATGCTCCCCGCCGGGATCGATTGGTACCACGGCAAACTCGCCATGGCTTTTGATCAGGCTGGCGAACTGGTAACGGAAATCCCTGAAGAGCCAGCCAATGCGGCCCAAGCCCTGCTGGCGCAGCATGGTGTTCTGCCCCCCGGCGAAAGCCTGCGCGGGATGCTGACTGATGCCGAACGCGCCAAATACACCGCGGCGCTGACTGGATTGGGCCTGCCCGCCGCAGCGTTTGATCGGTACAAGCCATGGTATGCCGCGGTCGTGCTGGCCACGTTGCCGCTGGTTCGCGAGGGGTTCGATCCTTCCCACGGGGTTGAGGCCGAATTGACCGAACGCAACACCGCCCTGCACCGGCCGCGCAATGGGCTGGAAACGCTGGAATTCCAGCTATCGCTGTTCGATCAGTTTCCCGCCGCGGTGCAAAAGCAATACTTGCTAGAAGTGGTCAATGCCCTGCCCACGCTCAAACAGGATATCGGTGCGATGATCGATGCTTGGGCGAATGGCGATGCGACCCGGCTTGCCGAACTGATGAATTCGGAAGAAGACAGCCCGGCCATGAAGGATGCGCTGATCACCAACCGCAATCGTGCCTGGGCGGCATGGGTCCGCCAGCGGCTTGCGCGGCCTGGGGTGGTGTTTGTCGCGGTTGGCGCAGGCCATCTGGGCGGCACCGGCAGCGTGCAAGACCAACTCGCCAGCGCCGGGATTACCAGCCAGCGTGTCCAGTAACCGCATCCTTCGCCGCGCAGCAGCGGTGCTGGCAACGCTGGCGCTGCTGGCCTGCAGCAATCCGGTGCCGGTTCACCCGGCGCTCTGGCAAGTGGACGGCCCGCATGGGGAACGCGCGTGGTTGTTCGGCACGATCCACGCCCTGCCCGATCCGGTCGACTGGCATTCCCCCCCGATCGATGCGGCGCTTACCGCATCAGACCGGATGGTGGTGGAAGTAGCCCGGATCGAAGACGCCGGGCCAGTGTTCGCCCGGCTGGCGCGCTCCATCCCGCAGCCACCAGCACGCGAACGGATCACCCCGGCCTTGCGCCCGGCGTTCGATCGGTTGCTGGATGCCCACAAGCTTGCCGCCAGCCAGCTTGATCCGCTGGAAACCTGGGCCGTGGCATTGGCGCTGCAACAGGCGCTGGCCCGCGACGCTGATATCGACAGCGCCCACGGAATCGATCGTGCGCTGGTGGCAAGCTATCCGCGCCGGATCGAGGAACTGGAAGGCGCGGCCCGGCAACTCGCCATCTTCGATAGCCTTGCCGAAGCCGATCAACGCGCCTTGCTGGACGGAGTGGTGAAGGATGGCAGCGCGTCGAGTGTGCAGGACGATGCCATGGCCCGCGGCTGGGCCAAGGGGGATCTTGGCCCGATCGCGGCAGAAACCCGGCGTGGCTTCATGGCTGATCCGGAACTGCGCGCGGCCTTGCTGACCGACCGCAATCGCGCATGGAGCCAACGCCTTGCCCAACTGATCCAGCAGGGCGCACGGCCGTTCGTTGCCGTGGGCGCCGCGCATATGACCGGACCTGACGGCCTGCCCGCGTTGCTTGCCCAACAAGGCTTCAATGTACGCCGAATCCAGTAGAACGCTTGCTTTTTGTGCGATTGCCCGTTAACGGCGCGCGCTTCGCGTCATGGTCATCCCTGGAGGCGTGGCGGCGAAGATTGGAACAAGAACTCGTTTTCGAAAGGCAATGCTATGAGCGATACTCTGCACCTGCCGGCTGAGACGCGCGATCGGGCAGGCAAGGGAGCCTCCCGTGCACTGCGTCGTGAAGGCCGTGT
>JBDKLL010000147.1:0-8358 GCA_039795595.1 Pseudomonadota bacterium | reverse complement strand
TCGCGCTTTGACCGGGCTGCTAACCACTCACCCTTCACTTGGCAAGCAGGAGTACGCGCGTGGGCCTTAGCGCAGATGCAATCCGCGATGGACTGGATACGATCGCTGCACGCGAACCGGGCATTGCCCGCGCCCTTGCCGTGGCGGGCTATCCCGAACCGCGCATCCGCGAACGCGGGTATACCACGATGCTGCGCACGATCGTGGGCCAGCAAGTCAGCGTGGCGGCGGCGGCATCGATGTGGCGCAAGCTGGAAGCGCACGTTGGCCCCGAACTGTCGCTGGAACGGATCCTCGAATCCGATTTCGATCAGCTCCGCGCCTGCGGTCTGTCCCGGCAGAAACAGGGTTATATCCGCTCGCTCTGCGAACTGGTGGTAACCGGCGCGGTCGATTTCGAAAACCTGCCCATGGACGATGAAGCTGCGATTGCCCAACTGACCCGGATCAAGGGGATCGGGCGCTGGTCGGCCGAAATCTACCTGCTGTTTGCCGAAGGCCGGCCCGATATCTGGCCCGCCGGCGATCTGGCGGTGCAGGCTGGGCTGGGCAAGCTGCTTGGCCTGCCCGAACGGCCCAGCGAAAAAGCCACCCGCGATCTGGCCGAAAGCTGGCGCCCGCATCGCGGCGCGGCCGCAATCTTTACCTGGCATTGCTATAACAATCCCGCGCTGTAGGTTCCCCCCAAACAGATTCGCGAGGGGGTAAGCCATGACGGCAAAATCGATTTTCATCACCGGCGGGGCATCGGGCATCGGCCGGGCAACCGCGGTGCGGTTTGGCCGCGAAGGCTGGTTCGTGGGGCTGGCCGACGTGAACGAAGCCGGGATGCGCGAAACCGCGGCGCTGCTGCCGGCCGGGTCCAGTTCAACCCACCTGCTCGACGTGCGCGATCGTGCCGCGTGGGACGATGCACTGGCAGCCTTTGCCAAGGCAGCGGGCGGCCAGATCGACGTGGTGTTCAACAACGCCGGGATTCCGCTGGGCGGACAGTTGATTGAAAACAACGTCGCGGAAATCGAACGCTGCCTCGATATCAACCTGAAGGGCGTGCTGTTCGGCGCGCAGGCCGCGCATAAGTGGCTGAAAGCCAGCGCGCCGGGATCCTGCCTGCTCAACACTGCCAGCGCGGCGGGGATCTATGGCACGCCGGGCGCGTCGGTCTATTCGGCCACCAAGTTCGGGGTGCGCGCCATCACCGAATGTCTGGATGCTGAATGGGCCGAAGACGGGATCAAGGTGGCCAGCCTGATGCCCGGTTTTATCGATACCCCGCTGCTCAGCCATGCGCCCAACCACGGGGCGAATTCGGACATCCGCGAACGCGTGGTCGAAGCCGGGCTGGAAATCACCCCAGTCAGCGAAGTGGCGGAAACCGCGTGGAAGGCGGTCCATGGCAGCGCCCTGCACAACCGCGTGGGCAAAACCGCGCACCGGCTGGCGTTTGCCGCGCGCTGGCTGCCGGGCCGCCTGCGCCAGCAAACCCGCAGCACGCTGAAACCGCTGGGCGGCTAAACGCTTACAGGAACCGATCGATCGCCCGCGCCATCGCCGCATCGCGGGCCGATAGACCATCGGCATCGTGGGTGGTCAGCGTAATCTCCACCCGGTTGTAAACGTTTGACCATTCGGGATGGTGATCGGCCTTATCGGCATAGAGCGCAACGCGGGTCATGAACCCGAACGCGGCGTTAAAATCACCGAACGTAAAGTCGCGCTCGATCGCCTTGCCATCGGCGCGCAACCGCCATTGCGGACATTCGCCCAGCAAATCGGCAACTTCGGCTTGAGACAGACGGGCAATCGCCATTTCGCTCTCCTTGGCATTGCCGCGCGTTTCCCCTATCGCACCGCCCAATGCAAGCGTGCCGCCTTTCCGCCACCGATCTTGCCTGCCGCCGCGGGGACCGGCTGCTGTTTGCGCGGCTGTCGTTCACGCTGGAAAGCGGGCAGGCGCTGCAATTGGCGGGATCGAACGGGATCGGTAAATCCAGCCTGATCCGCATCCTTGCCGGGTTGTTGCCCGCTTATGCCGGTCGGGTTGAAGCCAGCGGCGCGATCGGACTGGTCGATGAACGCCCGGCGCTGGATCCGCACCAGCCGCTCGGCAAGGCGCTGGCCTTGTGGCAGCAGCTGGATGGCCCGGCTGACAATGGCATCGCCGATTTGGGGCTGGCGGACTTGCTCGACGTGCCGGTGCGTTATCTGTCCACCGGCCAGAAAAAGCGCGCCGCCTTGGCCCGGCTGATCGGCCAACGTGCACCGATCTGGCTGCTGGATGAACCGCTGAACGGGCTGGACGTGAACGGCGTGGCCCTGGTGGAAACCTTGGCCGCGCAGCATTGCCGCGCTGGCGGGATCTGCGTTGTCGCTTCGCACCAACCGCTGGCCCTGCCCACGATGCAGCGGATCGAATTGCGGGATTTCGCGGCATGAACGGTGCGTTCCTGCCTTTGCTGCGCCGCGATCTGGGGCTGCTGCTGTCAGGCGGGCGGCGCGGCGGGGCCTTGCTGCCGGTACTGTTCTTTCTGGCCGTGGCGATGCTCTATCCCTTTGCCGTGGGGCCGGATGCCCCCCTGCTGAACCGCACCGGCGGCGGAATGATCTGGGTGGCGGCGCTACTGGCGGCGATCCTGCCGCTCGATCGGCTGGTGGAACCCGATCTCGAACTGGGCCTGTTCGATCAATGGACGCTGCGCGGGATCAGCGAAGAATGGATCATGGCGGTGCGGATTCTGGCGCACTGGATCAGTTTTGGCCCGCCGCTGATGCTGGCCGCCCTGCCGGCTGCGGCGCTGGTCGGGATCGATGCCGACAAGCTGCGACTGGTCGAACTGGGGCTGCTGGCCGGCACGCCGGGGCTGGCCGCGCTGGGCGTGATGGTGGCCGCGATCACCGCGGGCCTGCGCGGCGGCGCGGCGCTGGGCGGGTTGCTGGTGCTGCCGCTGGCGGTGCCGCTGCTGGTATTTGGCGCTGGCAGCCTTGCCACAGGCGGGGAAACCGGCCTTGCACTGACCGCTGCGGCCAGCCTAGTCCTGCTGGCGCTGGCCCCATTCGCCGCCGGCGCGGCGATCCGCGCCGGGCGCGGATAAGCTTCGTTTCAATACGGCGGTTTGTGCAGGCCCTTGGGGCTGAGCGTAAAGATTTCGCACCCGGTTTCGGTGATCCCGATCGAATGTTCGAACTGCGCCGAAAGCGAACGATCACGGGTGACCGCGGTCCAGCCGTCATCCAGCATCTTGACCCCGGCCTTGCCCAGATTGATCATCGGTTCGATCGTGAAGAACATCCCGGGCTTCAATTCAGGCCCGGTGCCGGGCCGCCCAACGTGGACCACTTCGGGTGCATCGTGAAACAGCCGGCCAAGGCCGTGCCCGCAAAATTCGCGTACCACGCCATAGCGGAAACTTTCGGCATGGCTCTGGATCGCCGCACCGATATCGCCCAGCCGCGCGCCGGGCTTGGCCTTGTCGATCCCGATCATCAGGCATTCATACGTCACGTCAACCAGCCGCCGCGCCTTCAATGGCACATCGCCAACCAGATACATCCGGCTGGAATCCCCGTGCCACCCATCAAGCAGCGGGGTCACGTCGATATTGACGATTTCCCCGTCCTTCAGCACCCGGTCACCCGGGATGCCGTGGCAGATCACGTTGTTGATCGACGTGCAGCAGCTATGCGTGAACCCGCGATAGCCCAGCGTGGCGGGCACCGCGCCGCCATCCAGCGTCATCTGCCGCACCAGATCGTCCAGCGCCTGCGTGGTCACCCCGGGGCGGACATGGCTGGTCAGTTCATCGAGAATTTCTGCGGCCAGCCGCCCGGCCTTGCGCATGCCTTCGAACGCGCCGGGGCCATGCAGCTTGATCGTGCCATCGCGCAGCGCGGTCTCATCATCGGCAACAACTTGATACTGGGTCATGCGCGCCGTTTAGCGAAGCCTGCACCAAATTGCGAGTGTTCAGCGGCCGATCGCGAATGCGGCGCGATATTCGGGTTTCAGCGCGCGGAGCACCGCCGGGGTAACCGGCACGGTGATCGAATAGCTGCCTTCAGCATAAGGGCCGGCAACGTAAGGATCGACTTCGATCCCGATCCGGGTGAAATGCGCCTTGTCCGCCGAACCCAGCATCACCGTGCTCTCGGCTGGATCAATGCATTCGTCAAAACCATCCCCACTGGCGCGGTCGACGGGCACCCCCCGGCGCACCGCACGTTCGGCGTCCAGCCGCGCACAGAACGGTTCACGGATCGCAGCACTGAACGCGGCCTTGGAAACAAACAGATCGGTCACCGCGCGCTCGCGCTGCGCAGCCTTGTCCCACAGCAGCGCCGCGGTTGATTGCATCCCGTGGGCGCCACCGGTGAACGCTTCAGTCGCGCCCGACAAGCTGAGCCAACCCGGCAGGTTGGTGACGACCAGCCACGTCGTCGAGAGGTAATAGGGCGTAAAATCATAGCCGCCTTCCTTGGCGTCTTTTCGGCCGGCCACCGCATCGTTCAGCAGGCTGGCCCGCGCCTTGAACCGTTCAACCTCAAACCGCGCACGCAGCACTGGAATGGCCTGAACTGCCGCCGGATAGGCATATTCGAAATGGATCAGCGGGGTCTGTTCGGAAACCTTCACCGGGCCGGGTGCGGCCGGGCGGCCTTGCGCATACGCCGCATCGGCCGCAGCCAGCCCGGCGATCAACCCCACTGCCGCCACAACCCCAAAACCAATCCGCATACCATTTTCCTCTCGCGCTGATCGCGCGTCCGCGGCTAGACTGCACCGTTATGAGCGACCTTACCGCACCGATCCAGCCTGACCGTGGCCAATCCGCCATTGCGATCCACCTTGTTGACAAGCCGGGGCTGGAAGCATTCGTCAAGTCCCTTTCCACCCCGCAGCGCGCCGCACTGGCTGCGCAAAAGTTCGAAGCCGATGGTTATGCTCACGCCTTTGTGCCCGACGGCGATGGCTGGTTCGTGGTATCAGGCGTGGCGAACACGCAAAACCTGTCGAGCTGGTGCATGGCCAAACTGGCCGAAATCCTGCCGCCCGGCACCTATCGCCGCGCGGGCGGTGAACCCGGCCCGGCCCTGTTCGGCTGGGTTACCGGCCAATACAATTTCGATCGCTATCGCCAAGACCCCAAGCCTGACGAACCCCGCATCCTGCTGACCAAGGACGTCAAGGCGATCGACCCAGTGCTGGCCGAAGCCCGCGCCGTGGCGCTGGTTCGCGATCTGGTGAATACCCCGGCCGAAGACATGGGTCCGGCCCAACTGGAACACGAAGCCCAGCTGATCGCCAAGGCCCACAACGCGGATTTCAAGGTGACCAGCGGCGATGCGCTGGAGCGCGGTTTTCCGATGGTCCACGGCGTAGGCCGGGCCGCCGCCCGCAGCCATGCCCCGCGGATGATCGAACTGCATTGGGGCGATCCCGCGCACCCGAAAATCGCGATTGTCGGCAAAGGCGTCTGCTTTGATTCAGGCGGGCTGGACCTTAAGCCATCATCGGCGATGCTGCTGATGAAAAAGGACATGGGCGGGGCAGCGCACGCGCTGGCGCTGGCGCAACTGGTGATGGGCAGCGGCCTGAAAGTGCGGTTGCACTTGCTGATCCCGGCGGTGGAAAACGCGGTGTCGGGCAATTCGTTCCGTCCCGGGGACGTGCTGCGCAGCCGCGCGGGGTTAAGCGTGGAAATCGGCAACACCGACGCCGAAGGGCGGCTGGTGCTGGGCGATGCGCTGACCCGGGCGGGCGAAGATCACCCCGAACTGATCATCGATTTCGCCACGCTGACCGGCGCAGCGCGGGTCGCGCTGGGGCCAGATCTGCCCGCGCTGATGACCCGCCGCGACGAAACGGCTGATGCGCTGCTGGCCGCGGGCAAGGCCAACGATGACCAATGCTGGCGCCTGCCGCTGTTTGACGGCTATCGTGAATACCTCAAATCAGACATCGCCGATTTGAACAACTCCAGCTCCAACGGTTATGCCGGGGCATCGGTCGGCGGCCTGTTCCTTGATCGGTTCGTGCCGGAAGGGATCGATTGGGCTCACTTCGATACCTTCGCGTGGCGTCCCGCCGCCAAGCCGGGCCGCCCCAAAGGCGGCGATGCGCTGGGCCTGCGTGCCGCGTGGGGCATGCTCAAAGGGCGGTACGGGGCATGATCGCCCCGGCACCGCTGCCCAACCGGTGGTGGCGCGCCGGCGCGTGGGGTGCGGCAGCGGCCCTGCTGATCGCCGCGGCCATAGCGCGGCAAACGGTGCCGGGCTTCAACTGGACCGCGGCAGATTTCATCGGGGTTGGCACGGTGCTGGGATTGGCCTGTCTGGCGTGGGAAATTGCCATGCGCCGAGCTGCCAGCGACGCCTATCGCGCAGCGGCCGCGCTCACGATTGCGGGAACGCTGGGGCTGGCCTGGATCAACCTTGCCGTCGGGATCATCGGCAGCGAAGATAATCCTGCGAACCTGGTGTTTTTTGCAGTTCCGGCGATCGGCGGCAGCGGTGCGATCCTGACCCGGTTAAACCCGGCCGGCATGGCGCGGACGCTGGCGATCATGGCGCTGGTGCAAGCCGCGATCGCGGCCGGTAACGTGGTGTTTGCATTAGTCCCCGCAGCGGTGCTGGGCGGATTTTTCGCCGGCCTATGGGCCATCGCGGCAACCCTGTTCCGCAAGGCCGCAGGCGAGCTGCGGCAACGGACGGCTTGATAGCGCGCGCAACCCCGGCTAATCGCGCGACTTGCGTTTCCGAGGGGCAGATAACTTGACCGCACCTGCAATACCCACTGGCCAACTTTCGCTGGCCGGCCCCAGCGTGAAGCTTGATGCCGCACACTGGCCCGTGCGTGGCGATCTGGCGCATATTGCGCTGGCCGGGAAAGTGTTCGTGCCGCATTACGCCGTGCCGATGCCGCGCACCGTGGCCGCTGCGGGGTGCAACCTGCTGGCTGCGAACAAGGCCGATGCCGCTGTGCATCAGGCCCTGCCCGGCGGGACCGTGTTCAACGTCCTTGATGTGACCGGCGGCTGGGCCTGGGGGCAAGTCGGCACCGATGGGTTTGTCGGCTATCTGCCGGTCGACGCGCTCGACGCGGCATAAGGAGCACGGCGGTGACGCATACGGTCTTCATCGATGGCGCCGCCGGCACCACCGGGCTGGAAATCGTCGAACGGCTGGCCCCGCGCGGCGAATTTACGCTGATCATCCTTGATGATGAACAACGCAAAAGCGTGGAAGCGCGCCGTGCGGCCTATCACGCCGCCGATTTTGCCGTGATGTGCCTGCCCGATGATGCCGCGATCGAAGCCGTGGCGCTGGCCGCCGATGCCAAAGTGCGGATCATCGATGCTTCCAGCGCGCACCGCGTTGCGCCGGGCTGGACCTATGGCTTTCCCGAAGTGTCCGGCCGCGAAGCCGTGGCTGCGGCCACCCGGGTATCCAACCCGGGGTGCTATCCCACGGGGTTCATCGCGCTGGTGGCCCCACTGGTCCGCGCAGGGTTGCTCCCGGCCGACTGGCCTTACACCGTCAATGCGGTGTCGGGGTATTCCGGCGGCGGCAAGGCGCTGATCGCCCGGTTCGAAGACGATGCCGACATTGCTTTTCGCGCCTATGGGCTGGGCATGGGGCACAAGCACGTGCCCGAAATGCGCACCTATGCCGGTTTGGCCCGCCCTCCGCTGTTCGCGCCCGCTGTGATTGCCGCGCATCGCGGGATGGTGGTCGAAGTGCCACTGCCGCTGGCCGCGATGCCGCTGGCCGCCGCACCCGATGTGCTGCGGCTGGCACTGGCTGAATTTTATGCTGAAAGCGCGGTCGTGACCGTTCACGATGAACCGTGCGACGAACTGTTGCTGCGCCGGTCGATGCAGCCGTCTGATCGGCTGGACCTGTGGGTGTTTGGCGCGGCAGATGGATCGCAGGCGCGGCTGGTGGCCCGGCTCGACAATCTGGGCAAAGGGGCCAGCGGCGCAGCGGTCCAGAATCTCAACCTGATGGCCGGATTGCCCGAAACGGCTGGGCTGTCGCTATAACTGCCCAAAATATAGGCAGCTCTGCTGAAAATTTAAGCACACCTCGCGCACTGCGAGTGAACAAAATCCTGCCTGCGGCCGCCGGATTATTGCCGAATGTTGCGATTCCGCCCTTTTCGCGGTCCACCAGTTCGCCTAGGTGGCTGAAATCGCCATTGGCACGATTCTTGATTCTGGATCGGATGTGGCAACCGCAAGTCCGGCCCGCGCCAGCGGTGCCGGGTTGACGCGCAGGGGATAAGGCGAAGTGAAAAAGATCGAAGCGATCATCAAGCCCTTCAAGCTCGACGAAGTGAAGGAAGCCCTGCACGAAGTGGGC
>JBDKLL010000146.1:0-10732 GCA_039795595.1 Pseudomonadota bacterium | reverse complement strand
GGGCTAGATTCGAACTAGCGTACGCTTGCGCGGGCAGATTTACAGTCTGCTGCCTTTAACCACTCGGCCACCTGTCCACACCAGCTTGCCGGCGTCGGGTCGCCCCGAAAGTTGCCCTTTTCGCAAAGGGCGTCCGGCCGAGGAAGCGCGCTCTTGGCGAAGCAATCGGGCCCTGTCAATGGTGGAGTGCATCAGATGGCCGTGAATGGCTGTTGATGGCCGGCTTGTCGTGGGCGGTTCGGGGCACTAGGACACTGCGCCATGAGCGAAATCATCCCCGTTATCTCGGCCACCGGGCTTTACACGCCGCCCGAATCCATTTCGAACGAAGAGCTGGTCGCCAGCTTCAATGCCTATGTTGAGCAGTTCAACGCTGCGCACGCGGCGGAAATTGCGGCGGGCAGTGTGGCGGAACTGATGCCCAGTTCGGCCGAGTTCATCGAGAAGGCCAGCGGGATCAAGGCGCGCCACGTGATGAGCAAGGCTTCGCTGCTCGATCCGGCGATCATGGTGCCGCGCTGGCCTGAACGGCCGGACGATGAAGTTTCGGTGCTGGCCGAAATCGGGATTGCTGCGGCGCGCGATGCATTGGCCAAGGCCGGGCGCGATGCGGCCGATGTCGATGCCGTACTGTGTGCTTGCTCCAACCTGCAGCGTCCGTATCCGGCCATCGCAATCGAAATTCAGGCCGCGCTGGGGATTGATGGATTCGGATTTGATATGAACGTGGCCTGTTCATCGGCGACGTTCGGCATCCAGACCGCTGCCGACTTTATCCGGGCCGGCAATGCGCGTTCGGTGCTGGTGGTCAGCCCTGAAATCTGCACCGGCCACAACAACATGCGCAACCGCGATAGCCATTTCATCTTTGGCGATGTTGCCACCGCGGTGTTGGTCGAAGCGCGGGATATGGCCCCGGCCGGGCATTGGGAAATTCTTGGTACGCGATTGAAAACGGTGTTTTCGAACAACATCCGCAACAATTTCGGGTTCCTGAACTGCGCCACCCCGGAAACCATCGGCGCGCCGGACAAGTTGTTCGTGCAGGAAGGCCGTAAGGTGTTCAAGGAAGTGGTGCCGATGGTTGCTGCGATGATTGTCGAAGAAGCCCAGCGGATTGGGCTTGATCCCGCGGGGCTGCGCCGTCTGTGGCTGCATCAGGCCAACACCGGCATGAATCGCCTGATCGCGCAGCGGGTGCTGGGCCATGAAGCGAACGAGGATGAAAGCCCGACCGTGCTCGATACTTATGGCAACACTTCCAGCGCGGGTTCGATCATCGCGTTCAATTTGCACAACGAAGACCTTGCCGGCGGGGATCAGGGCGTGATCTGCTCGTTCGGGGCAGGGTATTCGGTTGGCGCGGTATTCGTGCGGAAGGCGGCCTGATGTCTGGCGAACTCCTCGACAACCGGGGCCGCGGCGACGTGCATTGGCATTTTCCCAAGATCCACCCGGAATCCTACAAGTTTGCCGGTCTGGCCGCGGCAGCCAGCGCGGTCTGCGCGTTCTTCGCGTGGGAAACGCTGGCCTGGCCGCTGGCGTTGCTGGTGCTGGGTATCCTCGCGTTCTTCCGTGATCCCCAGCGGGTGACCCCGCAGGGCGATCGCACCATCGTGGCCCCGGCGGACGGGTTGATTACGCTGATTCAGCAGGTTGAGCCGCCGCGGGAACTGGTGGTGGACGATGGCACAGGCGCCCCGGGGCTGCCGGCCGGGCCAGTTACGCGGATTTCGATCTTCATGTCGGTGTTCGATGTGCATATCAACCGCGCGCCGATCGGCGGCACGGTGCGCCGGGTGGTCTATATTCCCGGCAAGTTCCTCAACGCCGATCTCGACAAGGCGAGCGAGGAGAACGAACGTCAGCACATCCTGATCGAACGGGCTGAAGGGGCATTGATCGGCTTTACCCAGATCGCGGGGCTGGTGGCCCGGCGGATCGTGCCGTTCGTCAAACCCGGCGATATGCTGGCCGCGGGGCAGCGGGTTGGGCTGATCCGGTTCGGTAGCCGGGTTGACGTATACCTGCCGGCGGGGACCGAGCCGCGGGTATTGATGGGGCAGCGCTGCGTGGCGGGTGAAACCGTGCTGGCGGAAATCGGCCAGCAGCAATTGATCGAGGGTATCAGCCAGTGAGCGACGATGGCCTTCCTGCGGCAGGCGCGCTGCCCGGCGGGCTGACTTTGCGGGCGATGGTGCCCAACGCGATTACCGCCGCGGCGCTGTGTGCCGGGCTGACCGGGATCCGGTTTGCGATTCTGGAAGACTGGAAGCAGGCGGTGCTGGCGATCATCATCGCCGGGATGCTGGATGGGATCGACGGACGGATCGCCCGGTTGCTCAAGGCGCAATCGCGGTTTGGTGCAGAACTCGATAGTCTGGCCGACAACGTTTCGTTCGGGGTGGCCCCAGCCTTGATCCTGTTCCTCTGGTCGCTGCAGGAATTGCCGCGGCTGGGTTGGTTCGCCTCGCTTGCTTATGCGATTGCCTGTGCCTTGCGGTTGGCGCGGTTTAACGCCCGGATCGACATGGCCGATGAACCGCGCAAGGCAGCCGGTTATCTGACGGGGGTGCCTGCACCAGTTGGCGCGGGGCTGGCGATGCTGCCGATGTACCTGTGGTTTGTCAGCGGCAGCGAAGAGTTGCGCGCACCAGTGCTGGTTGGCCTGTGGCTGGCGGCGATGGCGTTCCTGATGATTTCCAGCGTTGCGACGATGAGCTGGGGCAAGCTGCGGCCGCGCAAATCGATCCGGCTGGGGATGCTGGTGCTGGTCGGGCTAGTAGGCGCGGCGGCGTTGACCGAACCGTGGTGGACCCTGATCGGCATTTCCGCGGTTTATCTAACCTCGTTGCCGCTGGGCATGCTGGCTTATGCCCGGATCAGGCGGCAGCGCGCAGGCCGGCCGATGGCAGAAGGGCCTGACGGCGCGGCCTGATAGGCAGTGCCACCACGGTGCTGTTATTGCTCCAGGTGCCATCGTTCCAAGTGCTGGTCACTTCGCTGATGCGAAAGGTATATTCCCGGTTGGCCGGGCACTCCGCAATTTCGGTGCGGAGTTGCGCGATCGCGGGCAGGGCATGGCGCAAGGTGAGCGCGATCGAAATCAGCGCAAGTATCCCGACAGCGGCGAACGGGGCAAACAGGGCAATACCAGACATCGGACCAATCCTTTCTTCCCGCCCGCCTGTGTGTAGGGCTGTGGAGGGCTTGTGGATAACGAACGGTTGGGTTAAGAAAGTTCCCGTTCCGTTCTCATGGGCCGCTTGTTCTTTATTTGTTCCAAATCGTCAAGCGACTTTTTTCACATCGGTGTAATTTTGTCTGTTTGGTGGGGCAGGATCTGGCCACGCGGCGAAGCTGACGTGCGGTAAATCGCGATTTAGGGCTGGATTTGCCGCGCCATTGGGGTTAAGAGCGCGCTCGCTTGCGGGCGATGGGCCGGATCGGCCAGGTCGTGTCATGCAGGCAAATCCACATGGGATGCACCCACATACCGGTGCCGCAGCGGATCAGCCGCACGGTTCCAGCATCCCAGAGGCAGCCCCCATCCGGGGGTGCAACCGGAAAGGAAAGTCTTATGGCGGCCCCTGTCGTCACGATGCAGCAATTGATCGAAGCCGGCGCTCACTTCGGGCACCAGACCCACCGCTGGAACCCGCGGATGAAGCCGTATATCTTCGGCGCCCGCAACGGCATCCACATCCTTGACCTGTCGCAGACCGTGCCGTTGATGGCCCGTGCGCTCGACTTCATCGATGCCACGGTTCGCGCCGGTGGCAAGGTGCTGTTCGTCGGCACCAAGCGTCAGGCGCAGGAACCGATTGCTCAGGCCGCGCGCGCGTGCGGTCAGCACTATGTCAACCATCGCTGGCTGGGCGGGATGCTCACCAACTGGAAGACCATTTCGCAGTCGATCAAGCGCTTCAAGACGCTGGAAGAAAAGCTGTCGGGCGATACCGCCGGGCTGACCAAGAAGGAAGTTCTGCAGCTGACCCGCGAACGCGACAAGCTGGAACTTTCACTCGGCGGGATCCGCGACATGGGCGGGATTCCGGACGTGATGTTCGTGATCGACGCCAACAAGGAAGAACTGGCGATCAAGGAAGCCAACGTGCTGGGTATCCCGGTTGTGGCGATCCTCGATTCGAACGTTTCGCCCGATGGCATCGCGTTCCCGATCCCGGCGAACGATGACGCCAGCCGCGCGCTCCAGCTTTACTGCCAGGCCGTTGCCGAAGCCGCCAAGAAGGGTGGCCGCGAAGCCGTGGTGGATTCGGGTGCCGATATCGGCGCGCTCGAAGTCGCCCCGGTTGAAGAAGCGGTGATCGTCGAAGAACCTGCTGCCGAGGCCTGAGGCCCGGTTGTAACGCAAGCGTAGTGCGCCGGGCCTAAGGCTCGGCGCCAACGCTCTTTTCAAGAAGGACCAGTTCAATGGCTTATACCGCCACTGACGTGAAGAACCTGCGCGAACGCACCGGCGCGGGCATGATGGACTGCAAGAAGGCGCTGGACGAATCCGGCGGTGATTTCGAAGCCGCGGTTGATGCGCTGCGTGCCAAGGGCCTTGCCGCCGTTGCCAAGAAATCCAGCCGCACCGCCGCCGAAGGGCTGATCGGCGTGGCCGTTTCGGGCACCAAGGGCGTGGCCGTCGAAGTCAACTCGGAAACCGACTTCGTCGCCAAGAACGAACAGTTCCAGGATTTCGTGCGCAAGACCACTGAAGTGGCGCTGGGCGCGACTTCGGACGATGTTGAAGCGCTTAAGGCTGCGGCCTATCCGGGTGGCGGCACTGTTGCCGATACGTTGACCAACAACGTTGCCACGATCGGTGAAAACCAGCAGGTCCGCCGGATGAAGACCGTGGCGGTCGCCTCGGGCGTGGTCGTGCCGTACATGCACAACGCCGCTGCGCCGAACCTTGGCAAAATCGGCGTGCTGGTTGCGCTGGAATCGGATGCCGGTGCCGACGTGCTTGAACCGCTTGGCAAGCAGATCGCCATGCACATCGCCGCGGCGTTCCCGCTGGCGCTTAACGCCGATGATCTGGATGCCGATATGATTGCGCGCGAACGCAAGATTGCATCTGAAAAGGCTGCTGAATCGGGCAAGCCCGCTGAAGTGCAGGCCAAGATGGTCGATGGCGCAGTGGCCAAGTTCGCCAAGGACAATGCGCTGCTTAGCCAGCTGTTCGTGATGGACAACAAGACCCCGATCGCTCAGGTCGTCGAAGCGGCCGGCAAGGCTGCCGGGACCAAGATCGTGCTGAAGGACTATGTCCGCTACCAGCTTGGTGAAGGCATCGAAAAGGAAGTCAGCGATTTCGCGGCGGAAGTCGCGGCGGCTGCCGGCCTGAACTAAGCCGACGGCACATTGCTGAACCAAACAGGGCGTGGGCCGCAAGGCTTGCGCCCTTTTTGCATCCGCTACGGGGGTGTGGGTGGTTCGGCCTGCCGGCTTGGCATCGCTGGCGCGGCGGTATAAGGCCGCTCGAACCCGTCCGAAAGCCGCCCCTTTCCGAAAGCGAAGCGACCGCCCATGACCAAGCCAAGCTATAAACGCATCCTGTTGAAGCTGTCTGGCGAAGTGCTGATGGGCAGCCAGCAGTTCGGGATCGATCCTGAATTCGTGGCCGAACTGGCGCGCGAAGTGAAATCGGCCAAGGAAACCGGGCTGGAAATCTGTTTGGTTATCGGTGGCGGCAATATTTTTCGCGGGATGTCGGGGGCGGCCAAGGGGATGGACCGCGCGCAGGCGGATTACATGGGCATGCTGGCCACCGTGATGAACGCGTTGGCGATGCAGAACGCGCTGGAGCAACTGGGCGTGGAAACGCGCGTGCAATCGGCCGTGCAGATGGATCAAGTCTGCGAACCGGTGATCCGCCGCCGCGCCGAACGCCACCTTGAAAAAGGCCGCGTGGTGATCTTTGCGGCCGGGGTTGGGGCACCCTATTTCACCACCGATAGTGGGGCCGCGCTGCGCGCCGCCGAAATGCAATGCGATGCCTTGTTAAAGGGCACCAGCGTCGATGGGGTCTATGACAGTGATCCCAAAATCAATGCTTCAGCAAAGCGTTATGATACAGTCGATTACGACACGGTTCTGGCGGATAACCTTAAGGTAATGGATGCTTCCGCCGTGGCGCTGTGCCGTGATAACAATATCCCGATCGTCGTCTTTTCAATCCGCGAGCAAGGCAATCTTGCCAAAGTGCTGGCGGGTAGCGGCGTCCAGACCATTGTGAAGAAAGGGTAACCCATGGCCAAGTATGACAAGGCCGATCTCGAACGCCGGATGAAGGGTGCGGTTGAATCGCTGAAGGGCGATCTTTCGGGCCTGCGCACCGGGCGTGCCAACACCGCGCTGCTCGACCCGATTACGGTTGAGGTCTACGGATCGCATATGCCGCTGAACCAGGTTGCCACGGTTTCGGCCCCCGAACCGCGGTTGCTGTCGGTGCAGGTCTGGGACAAGTCGAACGTGACCCCGGTGGAAAAGGCGATCCGTTCGGCGGGGTTGGGGCTGAACCCGATCAACGATGGCAACAATATCCGCCTGCCGATCCCCGATCTGACCGAGGAACGCCGCAAGGAACTGGCCAAGCTGGCCAGCAAGTATGCCGAAAACGCGCGGATCGCGATCCGCAACGTGCGTCGTGACGGGATGGAAGCGCTGAAGGCCGACGAAGCGAAGAAGGAAATTTCCGAGGACGATCGCAAGCGCGCCGAAGCCGATGTGCAAAAGCTGACCGATGAACAGATCAAGGCTTGCGATGAAGCTGCGGCTGCCAAGGAAAAGGAAATCCTCGGCAAGTGACATCTGCGGCGGCCTTCCCTGCGGGCGGTGCGCCGGGTGGGGCGCGCCATGTTGCGATTATCATGGACGGCAACGGGCGCTGGGCCAAACAGCGCCACTTGCCGCACGTGGTGGGCCATCAGCGCGGGGTTGAAGCGGTGCGCACCGTGGTGCGGGCCGCGCGCGAACTGGGGCTTGAAGCGCTGACGCTCTATGCGTTCAGCACCGAAAACTGGCGTCGGCCGGAAGATGAAGTGTCTGCCCTGATGGGGCTGCTGAAACGCTTCATCGTCTCTGACCTTGATGAATTTGCCGCCAACAATGTGCGCTTGCGGGTGATCGGCGATTATCGCGCCCTGGCTGCAGACGTGGTTGCGCTGATCGATGATGCGCTGGCCCGCACCGCGGCGAACGATGGCACCACGCTGGTGATCGCGCTGAATTACGGATCGCACGATGAAATCGCCCGTGCCGCGGCCAAGGCTGCAGCCAAGGGGCCGATTACGCCGGCCACGATCGAAGCCGAACTGGATACGGCCGATCTGCCGCCGCTTGATCTGCTGATCCGCACTTCGGGGGAGGTCCGCTTGTCCAACTTCCTGTTGTGGCAGGCGGCCTATGCCGAAATGTGGTTTACCGATGTGCTGTGGCCGGATTTCATGCCAGCGCATTTGCAGGAAGCATTGGCGCAATTCGGCCAGCGGGAGCGGCGGTATGGCGGACGCTGAGGTAAAGGCTAAATCATCGGATCTGCCGGTGCGCACGGCTTCGGCGGTGGTGATGGTGGCCGTGGCCGGGAGCGCGCTGTGGCTGGGCGGGTGGCTGTGGCTGGCCCTGGTTGCGGCGATTGCGCTGGGTGTTTTGTGGGAATGGTGGGGTTTGGTGCGCGGCTTTGCACCCCATGCGCTGGCCCGGCTGCGATGGATGGCGGCGGGGTTGCTGTATGTTGGCGTGGCGGCATTGCGGCTGGCGGCGCTGCGGGTGGTGCCGGGGCCGGGACGAGGGATGGTCCTGCCCATCGTGCTGGCGGTGATTGCCACCGATATCGGCGCGTATTTTGCCGGACGTACGTTTGGCGGCCCGAAGATCGCGCCCAAGGTAAGCCCTTCGAAAACGTGGAGCGGCTTGATTGGCGGAATTCTGGGGGCTGGGGTTAGCCTGATCCTGTCGCTTGGCGGGCAGTGTGATGCGTTTGATGCCCCGCGCCCGCTATGGTCCGAATGTCTGCTGCGCACGGTTTCCAGCCATGACTTGTGGACTTTGCTGATCGCCGGCGCGGTGATCGCAATTGTCGCGCAGGCGGGCGATTTCTTCGAAAGCTGGATGAAACGCCGCGCCGGGGTAAAGGATTCGGGGCATCTGATCCCCGGCCATGGCGGGTTGTTCGATCGGGTCGATGGCCTGCTGGCGGTGTGCTTTGTGCTGGGCCTGATGTCGCTGGTGCCGTTCATCGTCAATCCATGACCAGCCGGACGATCTCGATTCTGGGCGCGACCGGTTCGATCGGCGCATCGACGCTCGATCTGATCCGGCGCAATCGCGATGCCTGGCGCGTGGTGGCGCTGACCGCCAACAGCAATGCGGCCGAACTGGCCCAACTGGCGCGGGAATTTGGTGCGGAACTGGCGGTGGTGGCGGATGAAGCCGCGCTACCCACCTTGCGCGAAGCCTTGACTGGCAGTGGCATTGCTGTGGCGGGCGGGGCGCAGGCGCTGGTCGATGCGGCGCTGCTTGATGCCGCAGTTACAGTGGCGGCAATCGTGGGCTGTGCGGGGCTGGCACCCACCATGGCGGCGATCCAGCGTGGGCAAACCGTGGCGCTGGCCAACAAGGAAGCGCTGGTTTCTGCCGGTGATGTGATGATGCAGGCGGTTAGCCACTACGGCGCAACGCTGCTGCCGGTGGATAGCGAACATAACGCGATCTTTCAGTGCCTCGCCGGCAATGCGATCGAAAACGTCCGCTCGATTACCCTGACCGCCAGCGGCGGGCCGTTCCGCGAATGGAGCGCGGCGCAACTGGCAGCAGCCACGCCGGCGCAGGCGGTGCGGCATCCGAACTGGGCCATGGGCGCGAAAATCAGCGTCGATAGCGCGACGATGTTCAACAAGGGCCTTGAACTGATCGAAGCGCACCACTTGTTCCCGATCGGACTGGAGCGCTTGCGGATCGTGGTTCACCCGCAATCGGTGGTTCATTCGATGGTCGAATACCGCGATGGATCGACGCTGGCGCAATTGGGGCCATCGGATATGCGCGTGCCGATCGCGTCGTGCCTGGCGTGGCCCGCGCGGATGGAAACCCCGTGCGATCCGCTGGACCTTGCCGCGCTGGGCGCGCTGACGTTTCAGGCACCCGATGAAACGCGCTTTCCGGCAACCCGGTTGGCCCGTGCCGCCGCCGCGGCGGGCGGCGCGGCCCCGGCGGTGCTGAATGCCGCCAATGAAGTAGCGGTGGCGGCGTTTCTGGCCGGTCAGATCGGGTTCACCCAGATTGCCGATACTGTGGAACGGATGCTCGGCGCGGCCAATGCTATGGCGACGCCGGTTTCGCTTGATGATGTGCTATGGCTGGATCGCACCACGCGGCAGCGCACCCGAACCCTGTTGGAGTTGACCTGAATTGCACAATTCCCCTTCAATCCTGATGATGGGCGCGGCCTTTGTGCTGGTGCTGGGGCCATTGGTGGTGCTGCACGAACTGGGGCATTATCTGGTCGCGCGGCTGTTTGGCGTGCGGGCCGATGCTTTTTCGATCGGTTTCGGCGAGGAATTGCTGGGATGGACCGATCGCCGCGGCACGCGCTGGAAACTGTCGGCGGTGCCGCTGGGCGGCTATGTCCAGTTCGCCGGCGATATGAACGCAGCCAGCATCCCGGACCCGGCGCTGCGCCACGCCACGCCCGAAGAACTGGCGGGAACGTTTCAGGCCGCCAAACTGTGGCAGCGGGCGCTGATCGTGCTGGCCGGACCGCTGGCCAATCTGTTGGTGGCGGTTGGGGTTTTCGCGCTGTTCGCCATGGCTTATGGCCTGCCCATGGCACGTGCCGAAATCGGCGGTTTTTCACCGCGATCGGCGGCGCGCGCAGCCGGAATGCAAGTTGGCGATCGGATCACCGCGATCGATGGGGCGGCAATCGGATCGTTCACCGATGTGATTGAACGGGTGATGATCTATCCGGGCCGCACGGTGAAGATCGAAGCGGAACGCGCCGGACGCCCTTATGCGGTGTCGGTAACGTTGGCGCTTGACGTCCAGACCGATCGGTTCGGCAACGAGGTGCGGCGCGGGCTGCTGGGAATTACCCCGGCAGAGCTGGAATATCGGCGGGTAGGCCCGGTTGACGCCATCGCCGCAGGGGTTCGGCAGAGCGGCGATATCATGCGAATGATGGCGATCGGCCTCAAGCAGGTGGTGGTCGGCGAACGCTCGATGCGTGAAATGGGCGGGCCACTGCGGATCGCGAAATATTCGGGCGAACGGCTGTCGTTGGGCTGGGCGGATCTGGTCGGGTTTGCGGCGCTGATCTCAATTAACTTGGCATTCATCAACCTCCTGCCAATCCCCGCGCTCGACGGTGGGCATCTGGCTTTCTACGCCGCGGAGGCAATCCGCCGCAGGCCGCTGGGCAGCCGCAGTCAAGAGTGGGCGTTCCGCGCCGGTCTGGCATTCGTACTGGCCGTTACGCTGTTCGTGACGATGAACGATCTGATCGCCCTTTTCCCGTTCGGGAAATAGGCAAAAGGAACTTGGATAACTGCGGACTAAGCGGCGACACTGCTTGATTGGCCAGCGTGCATCGGGCAGAGGGCTGTGACATATCCGCAGTGCGTGGATGTTCGCCTGCGTGCTACGCGCAGGCTGCCACGTGAAGCACTTTTTACGGGAACTGCCGTGCCGATGAACCAACGCCTCAAGGACCGCACCGAGACTT
>JBDKLL010000145.1:0-11528 GCA_039795595.1 Pseudomonadota bacterium | reverse complement strand
GCATGGTCGCTTGTGCTAGTCTGCAATCTCGGTAAGGGGAAGCCGGGATGGGGATTGTCCTCGGAATTGAATCGTCCTGCGACGAAACTGCAGCCGCGCTGGTGGACGGCGAACGGCGCATCTTGGCGCAGCATATCGCCTCGCAGGATGAAGCCCACCGGCCGTATGGCGGGGTGGTCCCCGAAATTGCTGCCCGCGCCCATGCCGAACGGCTGGCCCCGTTGATTGAAGCCACACTGGCCGATGCCGGGATGACGCTGGCCGATGTCGATGCGATTGCCGCCACTGCCGGGCCGGGCTTGATCGGCGGGGTGATGGTGGGGCTGGTCACCGCCAAGGCGCTGGCCATGGCGGCGGACAAACCGCTGATCGCGGTCAACCACCTTGAAGGTCACGCGCTGTCGCCGCGGCTGGCCGATCCGGCGCTGGGCTTTCCGTATCTGCTGCTGCTGGTGTCCGGCGGGCATTGCCAGATCCTGCGGGTCGAAGGGGTGGGGCGCTATCGCCGGCTGGCGACGACGATCGACGATGCGCTGGGTGAAGCGTTCGACAAGACCGCCAAGATCCTTGGTCTGGGCTATCCCGGTGGTCCGGCGGTTGAGCGGCTGGCCCGCAGCGGGAATCCCCGCGCGGTGCCCTTGCCGCGCCCGCTGGTGGGGAGCGGCGAAGTCCATTTTTCCTTCGCCGGTTTGAAAAGCGCGGTGCTGCGCGCCAAGCAGACCGACATCCACACCGATGCCGATCTGGCCGCATCGTTCCAGCAGGCGGCGATCGATTGCGTGATCGATCGCACCCGGATTGCCCTGCGCACCGGCGGCGGGATCAGCGCGCTGGTGGTGGCGGGCGGGGTGGCGGCCAATCAGGCGATGCGCGGCGCGCTGGAAACGCTGGCGGCGGAATTCGAGCTGCCGTTCGTGGCACCGCCGCTGGCGCTGTGCACCGATAATGCGGCGATGATCGCGTGGGCGGGGGTGGAACGGCTGGGCCAGTCCGACCCGCTGGATTTTGCGGCCCGGCCGCGCTGGCCGCTCGATCCTGAGGCCCAGCCGGTGCGCGGAGCGGGAGTGAAGGCATGACGGTGCAGATTGGCGTGATTGGTGCAGGGGCATGGGGAACCGCGCTGGCGCAAAGTCTGGCTAGCGATGGCAGCGATGTGCTGATCTGGGCGCGCGAACCCGAATTGGTCGATGAAATCAACGGCAGCCACACCAATAGCCTGTTTTTGCCAAGTGCCAAATTGGCCAAAAATGTAACTGCAACGAACCAAATTGGTGATTTGGCCGATTGCCCGGTGTTGCTGGTGGTCTGCCCGGCGCAGCATCTGGCGCGGGTCTTGGGCGATTTGCCCGCCCAATCGGCCGGGCATGGCCCGCGCGATCTGGTGCTATGCGCCAAGGGCATCGAAGCGGGTACTGGCCGGCTGATGGGCGATGTGGCTGCGGCCGCGGCGCCTGATGCGGCGCTGGCGGTGCTGTCTGGCCCGACGTTCGCGCACGAAGTGGCGGCCGGGTTGCCCACCGCGGTCACGCTGGCCTGTTCGGGCGAGCAGGCGCAATGGGACCGTTTGGCACCGGTGATTTCGCGCCCGGCACTGCGCCCGTATTATTCCGATGACGTGATCGGCGCGGAAATTGGCGGGGCGGTGAAGAACGTGCTGGCGATCGCCTGCGGGGTGGTTGATGGGCTGGGGCTGGGCCAGAATGCCCGCGCGGCCCTGATCGCGCGGGGGTATGCCGAAATGGTCCGGTTCGGGCTGGCGCGCGGCGCGCGGGCCGAAACGCTGGCCGGATTGTGCGGAATGGGCGATTTGGTGCTGACTTGTTCGTCCACGTCGAGCCGGAACTTCTCGCTTGGCAAGGCGCTGGGCGAAGGGCTGGATGCGGCCGGCGCGCTGGCTGGCAAGAACAGCGTGGCCGAAGGGGCGCACACCGCGCCGGTGCTGGCCGATCTGGCCCGGCGCGAAGGCGTGGCGATGCCGATCGTTGAGGCGGTGTGTCGGCTGCTGGCAGGCGAAGCCCCGGCACGCGCCGTCGTGGCCGAATTGCTGGCGCGCCCGCTCAAGCCCGAACTGGAAGCCTGACCCGTGAGCGAAGCCCCGGCGCAGGACCGGTCAGACCAACACGATATTCAGGCGCTGGCCAAGGGCGGCCGCACCAATTTCTTCGGGTTTGTGCTGCGGTTGGGGGGCACTGCGCCGTTCCTGTTCATCGCCGGCCGGTTTTATGGGGTCGAAGCGCTGGGGCGTTATGCATCGGCGCTGGTGATCGTGGAACTGGTGGCGCAGCTGTGCGCGCTGGGCCAGCGCCGCGGCCTTGCCCAACGCCTGTCGGAAGATCCGCGCGAAGCGCCGCACGTTGTGGCCGATGGCTTGATGTTGACCCTGCTGCTCTCAGCCGGCGCGGCGGCGATGCTCTATCTGCTGCCGGCACCAATGTTTCCCAGCGGCGAATATTCGCGCTGGGACCGGCTGCTGCCGCTGGCGATTATCGCCAATGCGCTGACCGAGGTGGCGCTGGCGGCGCTGGCCTATCGCTACAACGTTGGGGCGGCGGTGCGGTCGCGGTCGGTGGTGGAACCGTGGACCCAGATGCTGGCGGCATCGGCGCTGCTGTGGCTTGTGCCGGAAGGCGGGCTGGCGCTGTCTTACCTTATCGCCAAGCTGGCGGCTTTGCTGGTGGCGTTCTGGCCGCTGGTGCGCACGTATGGCCTGCCGCGGCAGTGGCACCCGCACCCGTTGCGGATCGCGCGGCTGGCGGGGCTGTCGATGCCACTGGCCGGGGCGGATCTGGTCGAATGGGGCACGCGCAAGCTGGACATTGCCCTGCTGGGATTTTTCACCACGCCTGCGGCCGTGGGGGTCTATTACGCGGCGCAGCAGGTTGCTTCGCTGCCGCAAAAGCTCAAGACCAGCTTTGAGCCGATCCTTGGCCCGGTGATTACCCGCAACCTTAAGGAAGGCAACTATGCGGCGATTGCCCGGCAGGTGTGCCAAGTGGGGTTTTGGATCATTGCTGCGCAGGCCGGGGTGGCGCTGGCGCTGGGGATTCCGGGCGAAGGCGTGATGGGGCTGGTTGGCCCTGAATTCGTCGGCGGCACTGGCGCGCTGGCGTTCCTGCTGGCGGCGGAAGTGGCCGCGGCCACGGCGGTGGTCAGCGAAGCTGCGCTGATCTATGTCGCCCGGCTTCAGAATTTGTGGGTTTCGTTGCTGACCATCGCGGTGCAGGGCGGATTGACGATTGCCGGGATCCTGCTGGTAATGAAGCTGGGGCTGAACGACAATTACCGCGCGGCGGCGGCGGCGGCGGCGCTGATGCTGTCGCTTGGCATTGCCTCTGCGATCAAGGCGTGGCTGCTGTCGCGGATCCTTCACGAACGGATCAATTCGTGGCGCTGGGCGCTGGTCTGGGCGGCGGCCCCGGCCTGCGTTATCGGCTGGGCGGCAACCCGCTTTCTGCCCGAATGGGCCGAACTGGCATTTGGCATTCCGGCGATCCTGTGCGCTTATGGCTGGGTGATCTGGCACAAGGGGTTTGGCCCCGAAGACCGCGTGCTGTTCCGCCGCAACGTTGCCCATACCGAGGGCTGAGGTGCGGCGCGGGTTGCTCTGGGTGGCGTTGGCGGGCGCAGTCGGCGCGGGCTGGTTGATGCTTGCAGACGGGCCATCCACACTGCCCGGCCACACATCCCAAGCTGGCCCGGATGCAGTGTTGCCGCCAGAACTTCACTGCCGCCGTGCGGTTGAAGGTATCTTGGCAACCCGCACGATCCGGTTTCAGGAAGCCAGTGCGGCGATTGACCCGGCCAGCGATGCCTTGATCGATGAAGTGGCCGCGGCGCTACGCCCATGCGCGAGCAGCCGGATCGCGATTACTGGCCACACCGATGCCCAGGGCGATGAACCCGCCAATGTCCTGCTCAGCCTTGCCCGGGCGCGGGCGGTGCGTGAAGCGCTGGTGGCGCGGGGGATCGCCCGCAGCGCGCTGCGCGCCCGTGGGCGGGGTTCGGCTGAGCCGATCGAAGGGCTTGATCCTACCGATCCGGCAAACCGGCGGATCGAATTCGCGATCATCACCCCGGTGCGGATCAAGCCGACCCCGATCGATACGCCCAATCCTGATTGATTGGCCGTTCGGTGCAATCCGCGCTTGAAATTGGCGCGGCGATGCGGCTTTGGTCAGCCTATTATTTGCAAGTGGGAAATCGAACCATGCTCAATCTGATCGAAGCCAACGGGCCGGCCTTGGCGCTGGCAGTGGTGCTGGTCTTGCTGGTGGGGTGGTGGTTGCTGCGCCGTGGCAGTAGCGCGCCGCGCCGCGAACGCCGCCCGGATGTGCTGGATGAAGGCGTGGCCCCGGCGCAGCGCAACCAGGCGTTGATCGATGCCCCTGCGGTGGCAGTTGTTCCGCCCCCGGCTGCTGGGGCGATGGCCGGGATCGGTGAAATCATTGCCGTGGCGGCGCAGGATGAACTGGAACAGGCGGCGGCTGCACCCACCGCTAGCGTTGCCCCTGCTGACCCTGCTGTGCCCGCAGCACCTGCCGCGTCCGCACCCGCTGCCGGGGACGATCTGTCGCGGATCAAGGGGCTTGGCCCCAAACTGCGCGCGCTGCTGCCCACGCTGGGGATCACCACGTTCGCCCAGATCGCGGCGTTGAGCGAAGCCGATCTCGATGCGCTTGATGCCCAGCTGGGCACGTTTGCCGGGCGGCCGCGGCGCGATAATTGGGTGGCGCAGGCCAAATTTTTAGCTGCCGGGGACTCGGCCGGGTTCGAAGGTCAATTCGGCAAGCTGTAAGAATATTTAGGTGAGTGCCGGGGCTTAGCGCCCCCACTTCTTTTGCGATTTGCCGAACCGGGTCTTGCGGGTGCCGGGTTTGCCTTCATTGCTGCGGCCAACGATCGGCGCTTTGCGATCCCCTTCGGGCAGGCCGAGTTCGGTGGCTTCCAGCCGGCGGATTTCATCGCGCAGGCGGCCGGCTTCTTCAAATTCAAGGTCGGCCGCGGCGGCGCGCATCCGGCCTTCCAGTTCTTCGATGTAAGCGCGCAAGTTATGGCCAACGAGGTTGTTGCGTTCATCGTCTTCGATTTCAACCAGGACCCCATCGCGGCTGGCGGTATCGGCCACGATATCGTGGATGTTGCGCTTGATCGTTTGCGGGGTGATCCCGTGTTCTTCGTTATAGGCCTGCTGTTTGGCGCGGCGGCGATCGGTTTCGGCAATCGCGCGTTCCATGCTGCCGGTCATCCGATCGGCATAGAGGATCACCCGGCCATCAACATTGCGCGCGGCGCGGCCGATGGTCTGGATCAGGCTGGTTTCGCTGCGCAGGAACCCTTCCTTGTCGGCATCGAGGATGCACACCAGCCCACATTCGGGGATATCCAGCCCTTCGCGCAGCAGGTTGATCCCCACCAGCACATCGTAAACCCCCAACCGCAGATCGCGGATCAGTTCGATGCGTTCCAGCGTTTCGACGTCGGAATGCATATAGCGCACGCGCAGACCGGCTTCGTGCATGAACTCGGTCAGGTCTTCGGCCATCCGCTTGGTCAGCGTGGTGATCAGCGTGCGATAGCCCTTGGCCGCGGTTTCGCGGCATTCGTTGATGCTATCCTGCACTTGATCTTCGACCGGGCGGATGATCACCGGCGGATCGATCAGCCCGGTGGGGCGGATCACCTGTTCGGCGAACACGCCGCCGGATTGCTCCATTTCCCACCCGCCCGGCGTGGCGGATACGGCCACGGTTTGCGGGCGCATCGCATCCCATTCGTTGAAGCGTAGCGGGCGGTTGTCGATGCAACTGGGCAGGCGAAAGCCATATTCGGCCAGCGTGATTTTCCGGCGATGGTCCCCTTTGGACATCGCGCCGATCTGCGGCACGGTCTGGTGGCTTTCATCGACGAACAGTAGGGCGTTATCCGGCAAGTATTCGAACAGGGTTGGCGGCGGTTCGCCGGGCAGCCGGCCGGTGAGAAAGCGCGAATAGTTTTCGATCCCCGCGCAGCTGCCGGTGGCGGCGATCATCTCCAGATCGAAATTGGTGCGCTGTTCCAGCCGCTGGGCTTCCAGCAGCTTGCCTTCGGCCTGCAGCTCTTTCAGCCGCTCGGCCAGTTCGAAGCGGATCGCCTCGGCGGCCTGCTTCATCGTCGGGCCGGGGGTGACATAGTGCGAATTGGCATAGACCCGCACCGTATTCAGCTTGGCCGCGGCCTTGCCGGTCAGCGGATCGAATTCGACGATTTCTTCGATCTCGTCGCCGAAGAAGCTGATCCGCCACGCCACGTCTTCATAGTGGCTGGGGAACAGTTCCAGATTATCGCCCCGCACCCGGAACGTGCCGCGACTGAACGCGGCATCGTTGCGCTTGTATTGCAGCGCCACTAGCTTGCGGATCAATTCGCGCTGATCGACCATTTCGCCAGCCTTGATATCGAAGATCATCGCCGAATAGGTTTCGACCGAACCGATACCATAGAGGCACGATACCGAGGCGACGATGATCACATCGTCGCGTTCCAGCAGCGCGCGGGTGGCCGAATGGCGCATCCGGTCGATCGCCTCGTTCACCGAGCTTTCCTTCTCGATGTAGGTATCGCTGCGCGGCACGTAGGCTTCGGGCTGGTAGTAATCGTAATAGGAAACGAAATATTCCACCGCGTTGTCGGGGAAGAAGCTTTTCATTTCGCCGTACAGCTGCGCGGCGAGGATCTTGTTGGGTGCCAGGATCAGGGCGGGGCGCTGGGTCGCCTCGATCACTTGCGCCATGGTGAAGGTCTTGCCGCTGCCGGTAACGCCGAGCAGCACTTGCGTTGCCTCGCCGCTGGATACCCCGGCGACAAGGTCTGCAATCGCGGTCGGCTGATCGCCCGCGGGGGCATAGTCCGATACGATCTTGAACGCTTTGCCCGGCTCGCTCTTGTCCGGGCGCACGGGTTTGTGCGGCACGAAATGCCCCGAAGTATCGGGTTCTTCTAGCCCGCGGCGGATGACGAGTTCGGCCATGGGCGGACATATGCCGGGGTGCAGGGCAGGGAGCAAGTCAGCAGGGAAAAGCTTGGACAGGCGGCCGCTGAGCTATTGTGGGGCTGGAAATTCCCAAAAGCGAATATATTGTTGTAAAACAACAATAAAAATGGAATTCCTACACAAACAAAAAAGGCGCCCCGAAGAGCGCCTTTCCGTTGGGAAGTCGGGGATCCGTTGCGAGCAACTGCCGATCTGGTCCCGACTTTTCGATGCCGAATTTAAACGAAAAAAGGTTTATTGTCAATGGTATTGGATGATGCAGACAATGCCGCATTGGTGCCGCTTTTTTCGCCTGAGCGCTTGCAGGCGCTCACAATTTTGACCGGATCATCATCTGAGGCGATCGCATTGCACCAACAGACACTGGCCGTTGGCAGTCAATTGATGAAAGTGGTGGCGACGATCGAAATCGCATTGCGCAATGCTGTCGAGATCAATCTGCAAAACCACTTTGCAGTGCCAAACTGGCTGCAACAACCGCCCGTTCAATTTCAGTGGCGTTCAGAAGAAAGCACGAAAATCACCCGCGCCTTGGATTCCGCACGTCGGGCTGAATATGCCAAATTGAATCAGGCAGGCAAGATGGCGCTTGATGCTGCGGCCTATCCTAACGGTCGGCCGGCGCAGGTTACGCACCTGCAAAGAAGCAAGGCGCGGCGCAAACAGATCCCCGTTACCCATGGCAAAATCATTGCCGAACTAACGCTCTATTTCTGGAAGCGTCTGTTTGGACCAGAATATCAACAATCGTTGTGGCGTCCGTCACTGAAGCGCGTTTTCCCCAATAAGCAATTGAAACGGGCGGATGTCGCTATCCGGCTTGAAGCGATCTATCAGGCGCGTAATCGCTTGGCGCATCACGAACCGGTGCTGCACCAACGGTTTTCGCAAACAATCACCGCGATCGAATTTGTTGCCCACGAATTGACCGCCCAAGCCGGTGCTGGGAAACCGGCATTGGCCAAGTTGCTGGCTGCAGACATTGATCGGGTGGTTGATGCAGAGGCGGAATTGCGCGCCCGGCTTGATGGCTTCCGCGCTGCATAAACGCAAACAGGGGCGGCCTTGCGGCCACCCCTGCATTGATTGGCGAATTGCCGCTGTGGCTTACGCCGGCAGCGTCAGCGCTTCGTAGCGTTCGAGGTGATAGTCGGCGCTGCCGAACTGGCCTTCGATCATCGTGGCGCGTTTGAAGTAGTGGCCGATGGCCAGTTCCATCGTGATGCCGATCCCGCCGTGGGTCTGCACTGCGCTTTGCCCGACGAACTTGATCGAGCGCGACACTTTGGCTTTGGCCATGCTGATCGCGGCTTTGCGGGCGGCGGCGGGGGCATCAAGTTTGAGCGTACCCATCAGCGTCATCGAGGCGATCTGCTCCCCTTCGACCAGCATATCCGCCATGCGGTGCTGGAGCGATTGGAACCGGCCGATCGGTTGGCCGAACTGCTTGCGCTGCTTGGTATAGTCGACCGTTTGGGCCAGCATCGTGCGCGAAATCCCGGTGGCTTCGGCGCAGACCGCCATGCTGGCTTCATCGACGACGCGTTCGACCAGATCGATCCCGCCCGAAAGCAGCGCTTCGCCCGGCACGGCGACGTTTTCGAAATAGACTTCGCTGGCGCGGAAGCCATCGACCGTGGGATAATCGCGGCGCGAGATCCCCGGGCTGTTGGCGTCGATCAGGAACAGTTCCACCCCGGCGCGTTCGCGGCGGTTGCCGCCGGTGCGGGCGGTGACCAAGAGGTGCGTGGCCCACGGCGCGGCATAGACCACCGCCTTGTGGCCATTGAGCACATAACCGGCACCGTCCTGCTTGGCGGTGGTGCCGATATCGGCCAGATTGTAGCGGCCCTGCGGTTCGGCATAGGCAAACGCGATTACCGCATCGCCCGAGATGATCGCGGGGATCGTGGCATCGGCCAGTGCGCCGCCCGCAGCCTTGAGCGCGCCGCCGCCGATCACCACGGTTTGCAGCCACGGTTCAACCGCGATCACTTTGCCCAGTTCTTCCATCATGATCATGTTTTCGATGGCGCCGCCGCCCATGCCGCCATGTTCTTCAGCAAAGGGGGCGCAAGTCAGGCCCAGTTCGCTCGACAGGGCTTTCCAGATGCCGGGATCGCGCCCTTCGGGGCGTGCCAGCATCTTTTTGCGGGTTTCGAAATCGTACGTGTCAGCCAGAAAGCGCGCGAGGGTATCGCGCAGCATTTCCTGCGTTTCGGTATAGCTCAGATCCATTTTCAAATCCTCTCGTGGGGCGTCTTGCCTTGGCTCAGAGCCCCAGCACCATCTTGGCGATCACGTTGCGCTGAATTTCGTTCGAGCCGCCGTAAATCGTGGTCTTGCGCGTGTTGTAATACGTCGGCGCGGCGCGGTTGGCCCAAGCCGGGCCAATCGGATGCTCGTTATCGCCTTCGCCAAACCCGCGGAAATAGGGCGCGCCATAGTGGCCGGCCATTTCCAGCGTCAGTTCGGTCAAGCGCTGCTGGATTTCGCTGCCCTTGATCTTCAGGACCGAGCTTTCCGGCCCCGGGCCCTTGCCCGCGGCTTCACCGGCCAGCGTGCGCAGTTCGGTATATTCCAGCGCGGTCAGGTCCATTTCCAGTTCGGCCACCTTGCGGCGGAAGAACGGATTGGCGAGCAGCGACTTTTCCCCGTCCATTTCGGTGGCGGCGATGGTCTTGATGCGTTCGATCCCGCGCTTCGAAGCGGCCACCCCGGCGATCCCGACGCGTTCGTGGGCCAGCAGGAACTTGGCGCAGGTCCAGCCCTTGTTTTCTTCGTACACGCGGTTTTCGACCGGCACGCGCACGTTATCAAGGAACACTTCGTTGACTTCGTGTTCGCCGCCCAGCGTGATGATCGGGCGCACTTCGATGCCCGGGGTCTTCATGTCGATCAGCAGGAACGAAATGCCTTCCTGGATCTTGGCATCGGGATCGGTGCGGACGAGGAAAAAGCCCCAGTCGGCGTGCTGGGCCATCGTGGTCCAGGTTTTCTGGCCGTTGACAACATAGTGATCGCCCCCAGAGTCCTTGGCCCGTTCAGCCTTGGTGCGCAGGCTGGCAAGGTCAGAACCGGCACCGGGTTCGGAATAACCCTGACACCACCAATCCTCGCCCGACAGGATGCGGGGCAGGAACTTGGCCTTCTGTTCGGGGGTGCCGAAAGTGTAGATCACCGGGCCAACCATGGTCAGGCCAAACGGCATCAGGCGGATGCAATCGGCGCGGGCGGTTTCTTCAGACCAGATATACCGCTGGGTCACGGTCCAGCCGGTGCCGCCGTATTCCACCGGCCATGCCGGGGCGACCCAACCCTTCTTGTGCAGCACTTTGTGCCACGACAGGAAATCTTCTTTCGAAAGTTCATCCCCTTCGTCCTGCTTGCCGCGCAGTTGCTTGGGGTAATTTTCGGCGATGAAGGTGCGCACTTCCTGCTGGAAGGCCAGATCCTCCGGGCTGAATTCGATATCCACGGGCGCTCTCCGGTTTGGTTGATTGCGCTTTGTTTGGCGCGGTTTTTCGCGCGCTTCAAGGGCGGGTTGCGATTTGCGACGCTTTGCCGCGTCCGGGTTCGATCGGGTGGGCAAGGCTGCCGTTACGGCAAGGCGCGCTGGCGGGTTAGCAAGGCTGCGCGGCTACGCCTGTGGCTGTGCCGGAAACCGCCGGGATTATCGGGTAATCGGGTGGTTGTGGCAGGCGGTTGGGGGCGAATCGGTGGGGGTGGCGGTGTCACCGGCAGAAAGCGCGGCCGCCCAGTTCGACGTGCAGGTGATCGCGGTGCGCGGCGTTGTAGGCGGGGCCAAGCACAGTGCCGAACCGCTTGCACGCGCTGGCATGGATCGTGGTTAGGAACCGGCGTTCGGCATCGGTGCCGGCCGTCCAGTTGCCGGTGATGGTGATCCGCCGGCCATCGGCCAGCACAAAGCCCGAGACATCGATCGCATCGGCAGTGGAATGCGCGCTGCGCCGATCCGATCCGGCGACGTTGCGGCAGTTGTAGCTGCCCATCGTTTCGATCTTCACCAACGGGCTGCCTAGAATTTGCTGTGCGGCTCGGTCCACGCCAAAGCGCGCCCAGCCGGCAAAGGTTTCAGCCAGCGGGCACGATACCGGCCCAAGGTTCGACAAAGCCAGACTTGCCCGGTCGCTGCGCAGCGAAGCAAGGCGCACGGTGTTCAGTGTGGCGCAGCCCGCACCGTAATATTGATCGGGCAGGGGGCTGAACATCGCCTTGGTGGTGGAAAGCTGGACCAAACAGCGCCCGGCATCGGGCCGCGGGGTGAACACCATGGTTGAACGGTGAACCGACGTGCGCCGCGCGGGTTGGCTTTCCGACAACACATTGCACCCCGCCACCAGTGCGATCAGCACTGCACCGCAAACGATTCTTGCGCCCAAGATCGCTCTGGCTGGCGGCCGCCCCGTTGCCCTGATCCTCCACATGTCAGCAATCATGCCACGTTTTCAGCGGTTGTGCAGCTGTGACTTGTGCG
>JBDKLL010000144.1:0-10117 GCA_039795595.1 Pseudomonadota bacterium | reverse complement strand
GAAATACATCATCACCAAATGGTACCGGACCCGCAATTGGGGATAGCAGTTTGACGATTTCGAAATTGGCCCGCGCGGCTGCACTGGGGGTGTGGCTGGGGATTGCAACGCTGCCGGCGGCCACCGCCAACGCAGCTGCACACCCCGCCCCGCAACTGGCCCCGCCAGCAGCCCCGCTCCTACCCGCCGCCAGCGAAGATGCCCGGTTGATGGCGCTGCTGCACGATGATCAGCAGCGCGAACAGGCGCTCGATCCGCTGGGGATGCTGTATCGCACCGGCCGATCAGACCCCGCCTTGATCCGGCAGGTGTTTACCGCAGCACCCGTGCGCGCCACCCGCCGCACGGCGCAGCAGAGCCTGGCCGCGCTGGCGCAGATCAATCGCGCCCGGCTTAGCCCCGAACGGCAGATTTCCTATGATGCCTTCGCCTATAACAAGCGCGAAGAACTGTTCTGGCTTCAGCCGGATATGCAGGCGCTGATCGCGGTCACACCGCTGGATCATTTCGGCGGGCTGCACATCCAGTTTCCTGCCCTGATGGCCAGCGATGGCGCGGCGAGTTACGAAACCAGCGCCGATTATGCCGCGGCGCTGGCAGTTGATCGCGCGTTCCCGACAGTGTTGGACAACGCGATCGTCCGCTTTCGTCAGGGGCTTGGTAGCGGCGTGGTGGCCACCCAGCTAACCACCCGCAACATGATCGCCCAGATCGATGCGCTGCTGGCCCAGCCGGTTGAAGATTCCCCGTTTTATTCCCCCGTGCGCGCCTTTCCCAATGCAGTTTCGACCGCCGAACGCCCGCGCTGGGGGGGGGCTTATCGCAGCGCAATCGCCGATCAGATTTATCCCGCCTATCGCCGGCTGCGGACGTTCCTGAATGATGAATACCTGCCCGCCGCGCGCGCGCAGGCCGGGATTTCCGCACTGAAAGGCGGTGCAGCGCTGTACCGCCACCTGATCGAACAACAGACCACGCTGCCGCTTGATCCCGAAGCCGTGCACCAGTTGGGGCTGAGCGAAGTGGCCCGGATCCAGCGTGAAATGGATCAGGTGCGCCGCGAACTGGGCTTTGCCGACGGCGATCTGCGGGGCTTCTTCGATACGCTGCGATCCGATCCGCGGTTCCACCCCAAAACGCGGGAAGAACTGGCCACTGGCTTTGCCGCCACTGCCAAGGCGGTGGATGCGCAAGTGCCGCGGTTCTTCAACCATGTTCCCAAGACCGCGCTGGTGATCCAGCCTTATCCCGCCTACCGCGAAAAGTATGAAGCCGGCGGCAGTTACAATCAGGGCAGCCCCGATGGCACCCGGCCCGGCACGTTCTTTTACAACACGTATGATCTGCCCAGCCGGTTCCTGACCGGGATCACCACGCTGTACCTGCACGAAGGCGCGCCGGGGCATCATTTCCAGATCAGCCTTGCGCAGGAAAACACCGCCCTGCCCGATTTCCAGCGGTTTGGCGGCAACAACGCTTATGTCGAAGGCTGGGCGCTCTATGCTGAAACGCTGGGTTACGAAATGGGGTTCTATAAAGACCCGATGCAGCACTGGGGCACGCTGGATGATGAAATGCTGCGCGCGATGCGGCTGGTGGTCGATACCGGGATCCACGCCAAGGGGTGGAGCCGCGAACAGGCGATCGACTATATGCTGGCCAATTCAGGCATGGGCCGATCCGATGCCACCGCCGAAGTGGAACGATACATCGCGTGGCCGGGGCAGGCATTGGGTTACAAGATCGGCGCACTGACGATCCAGCGCCTGCGCCGCACGGCGGAAAGCGAACTGGGCACCAAATTCGATATCCGCGCCTTCCACGATCAAGTGCTGATGAGCGGCGCGCTGCCGCTGCCGATCCTTGAGGCCAAGATCCGCCGCTGGATCGCCAGCCAGCAGAACTGAATCAACCCAGCGCTTCGGCAATCAGTTTACGCGTATTGGCAATGCCATACAGCGCGATAAAGCTGCCCATCCGCGGCCCTTGGCTGGAACCCAGCAAGGTTTCGTACAGCGCCTTGAACCAATCGCGCAGGCCTTCAAAGCCGAAGTGCGGGTCTTTGCCGATTTCGTAAACGATGTTCTGCAATTCTTCGGCCGTGGCATTATCTGCCGTGGCCGCCAGTTCCTCGTCCAGTGCGGTCAGCGCGGCGGCCTCGTTCGCTTCGGGCTTGCGGCGCTGCAGCGTGGGGGCAATGAAATCGCGGTTATAGGCCAGCGCCTTGTCGACCAGCGTATCAAGCGCGGGATGCTTGGCCGGATCGGCATCGGCAACATAGTTGGCAAGATACGACCAGACCTGTTCGCGCGTGGCCCGCGCGCCCAGCACGCCAACCAGATTGAGCAGCAAGCCATACGTTACCGGCAGGCTTTCGCCCTCACCCGCGATGGCCGGATGGGCCAGCCCGCCGGTGCGCAGCAAGTGCCACACCGGATTGCCCAACCGCTGTTCGATCGGCTGCGCGGGCAGCTTTTCGCGGAACTGCCAATATTCGTCCACCGCGCGCGGGATGATCCCGACGTGCAGGCTCTTCGCGCTCTTGGGTTCACGGAACAGGTAAAAACCAAGGCTTTCTTCGCTGCCGTAATCCAGCCACTGCTCGATCGTCAGGCCATTGCCCTTGGACTTGGAGATCTTTTCGCCGTTCTCATCAAGGAACAGTTCGTAAATCATGCCTTCGGGCTTACGCCCGCCCAGCACGTGCGCAATCTTGCCAGATTGGGTGCCGCTATCGGTCAGGTCCTTGCCGTACATTTCATAGTCGACGCCCAGCGCAACCCAGCGCATCGCCCAATCAACCTTCCACTGCAGCTTTGACTGGCCACCCAGAATCGATTGCTCAACCAGTTCACCGTGATCGTCAAACCGCACGATGCCGGCTTCGGCATCCACCACTTCAAGCGGCACCTGCAGCACTTGCCCGGTCTTCTGACTGATCGGCAGCACCGGCGAATAAGTGGCCGCGCGTTCGGCCCGCAACGTCGGCAGCATGATGTCCATGATCGCCTGATAATTGCGCAGGACATTCTTCAGCGCGGCATCAAACCCGCCCGCATTGTAACGATCCGATGCCGAAACGAATTCGTAATCGAACCCGAACTGGTCCAGAAATTCGCGCAGCATCGCGTTATTGTGATGGGCGAAGCTTTCGTACTTGGTGAACGGATCGGGAATCCGGCTGAGCGGGTGGCCCAGATACGCGGTCAGCAGCCCTTGGTTGGGCACGTTGTCCGGCACTTTGCGCAGGCCGTCCATATCGTCGGAAAAGGCCACCAGCCGGGTCGGCGCACCGCCGGTCAGCGCTTCATACGCGCGGCGGACCAGCGTGGTGCGCAGGACTTCTTGAAAGGTGCCGATATGCGGCAGGCCCGATGGGCCATAACCCGTTTCGAACAACACCGGCACCAGCGCCCCCGCAGCATCGCGTTTGCCATCGGGATACCGCTTCAACAGCTTGCGGGCTTCTTCGAATGGCCATGCCTTCGAAACCTGTGCGGCGGCGAGAAGATCGGTGTCGGTCATAGTGCGCGGCCCT
The DNA here is from genome assembly GCA_039795595.1 of Pseudomonadota bacterium. Lineage (GTDB taxonomy): Bacteria > Pseudomonadota > Alphaproteobacteria > Sphingomonadales > Sphingomonadaceae > Novosphingobium. The sequence goes on along the minus strand of JBDKLL010000144.1, from coordinate 6,579 downwards.
TCGCGCGTTTGGGCGGTTTTCGCAAGCACGCAGTTTGCGCAGCACCCGTTCGAATGGGGCAAATCGGGCCTGCGCCCTTGCCCCGCGTTGCCGTTGCGCTCTATCGCTGGGCCATGGTCTCCGACGCGATCCCGTTCCTGCCGCTACCCGCGCTGCACGCCAGCCATGCGGGGTGCTGGCTGCGTGATGGCACGGGCAGCACGCGCGGCGCATCGAAAGGGGATGCGATCGTCGCTGCGGCGGATACGCCGCTGCTGATGCTCAATGCGCCGCTGGTTGCCACCCGGCTGGGCTATCCCGATCTTTCCGGGCTGGATCTGCTCGAACTGTTCGCCTTTATCCACCCCGCGCGGTTCGTGGTGCCCACCGCCAAGGGGCTGGCCCACGCGCTCGACCTGCCGGAACCCGATGGCGATGGCGCAATCCCGCTACTGCTGCAGCAGGCCGCCGAAGCCCTGCTTACCACGTGCGAACAGGCCGATTGGGCGGCGCGCGAAGGCGCGTGGAGCACGCTCCAGAACCTCACCCGGCAGCGCTGGCCATGGGCGCCGCTGCTGGCCCCGCGGATTGCCCAACCGGCGCAGGCCGAACGCTGGCTGTTCGCGCGGCTGCCCGAATGGGACGAAGCCGCCGAACGCCCCCAGCCCGCACAGGTCGTGCTGGATCCAGCGGCCGTGTTGGCGCGGCTTGGGCAATTGACCGGCAGCGCAGCCGAAAGCCGCCCAACCCAGCAGGCCTATGCCACCGAAGCCGCCCATGCCTTTGCCCCGCGCCGGCGCCAAGGCACGCCGCACCTGCTGCTGGCACAGGCCGGAACCGGGATCGGCAAAACGCTGGGCTATCTCGCCCCAGCCTCGCTCTGGGCTGAAAGCACGGGCGGCACGGTCTGGGTGTCGACTTATACCAAGGCGCTGCAACGCCAACTCCGTCGCGAAAGCCGCCGCGCATGGCCCACCGCCCGCGCCGATGGCTCTCCCCCGGTGGTGGTGCGCAAGGGGCGGGAAAATTACTTGTGCCTGCTCAACCTCGAAGATGCGCTGCAAGGCGGATTTTCGGGGCGGGCCGCGATTATGGCGCAACTGGTCGCGCGCTGGGCCGCCTATTCGCAGGATGGCGATATGATCGGCGGCGATCTGCCCGGTTGGCTGGGCACGCTGTTCCGTCAACGCGGGATCGCCGCGCTGACCGACCGGCGCGGCGAATGCGTCTATGCCGGGTGCCCGCATTACCGCAAATGCTTCATCGAACGCGCCACCCGCGCCAGCGCGCAAGCCGATCTGGTGATCGCCAACCACGCGCTGGTAATGGTCAACGCCGCACGCGCCAATTTCTCCGCCGGCCGCGATGCCGCACAGCGCCCCACCCGGATCGTGTTTGACGAAGGCCATCACGTGTTCGAAGCCGCCGATTCGACCTTCGCTGCCGCGCTGACCGGGGCCGAGGCGATCGAACTGCGACGCTGGGTGATCGGGCCTGAGCGCGGATCCAAAGGCCGGCGGCGGGGGCTTTCCGCGCGGTTGGCCGATATCGCCAGCTATGACGAAGCCGGCGGCAAGGCGATTGCCGCGGCGCGCCATGCCGCCGAAGCCCTGCCGGGCGATGGCTGGCTGCAACGCTTGCAGGAAAACGCGCCGTCCGGGCCGCTGGAAGATCTGCTCGCCGCGGTGCGCGCCACCGTTTACGCGCGCGATGAAAGCGGCGGGCAGGAAGCCGGCTATGGCCTGGAAACCGAAGCCGCGCAGCTTGACGGGACGTTGATCGAACGTGCCGGCGCGGCACAGGCGGCGCTGGCCGAACTACGCGTGCCGCTGATCCGGCTGGGGGGGCGGCTGGAAGCCCTGCTGGCCGATGCGCCGGATTGGCTCGATGGGGCCGGCCGCGCGCGGATCGAAGGCGCGCGCCATTCGCTCGGCTGGCGGATCGACCTGATCGCCGCATGGGAAGCCCTGCTCGAACGGTTGGGCGGACCAGCCGATCCCGAATATGTCGATTGGCTGGCGGTGGACCGCGGCGATGCCCGCGAATTCGACATTGGCATCCACCGTCGCTGGCTTGATCCGATGAAACCGTTTGCCCGCGTGGTGCTTGAAGAAGCGCACGGCGTGATGCTGACTTCCGCCACCCTGAAAGAAGGCGGCGATTGGGACAGCGCGGTCAAGCACAGCGGCGCCCCACACCTGGCGCTGGCCCCGCGCCTGTCCAGTTTCGACAGCCCGTTCGATTACGCCGCGCAAGCCGAAGTGCTGATCGTGACTGATGTGCCCAAGGGCGATGTCGGCGCGCTGGCGGGGGCCTATGCCCGACTGTTCGAAGCATCGGGCGGCGGGGCCTTGGGCCTGTTCACCGCGATCCGCCGGCTGCGCGCGGTGCATGGCCGGATCGCGGATCGGCTCGCCCGTGCGGGGCTGCCGCTCTATGCCCAGCACGTTGACCCGATCGATACCGGCACGCTGGTTGACATCTTCCGCGATGATCCACGCGCCTCGCTGCTGGGCACCGATGCCTTGCGCGATGGGGTGGACGTGCCGGGTCATTCGCTGCGGCTGGTGGCGATGGAACAAGTGCCGTGGCCCAAACCATCAATTCTGCACCGCGCCCGGCGCATGGCGGGCGGCGGCAGCGCCTATGACGACAACCTGATCCGTGCGCGGCTGGCACAGGCGTTTGGCCGCCTGATCCGCAGCCACGATGACCACGGGCATTTCGTGGTGTTATCCGCAGCCTTCCCCAGCCGCCTGCTATCGGCTTTCCCGGCCGGCACCCCTGTCACCAGATTGACACTGGAGGAGGCTTTACAACGGATCGCCAGCGGTGCTTTGGGGAAGCCTGCGCAACACGAGACGCACTTGTGAAGATCCTTGGCCTGTTCCGTCACGCGAAATCCGATTGGCCCAAGGTTGACCAAGGTGGGCCGCGCGCCCGCGATTTCGATCGCCCGCTTAATGCGCGCGGGCGCAGCGGTGCGGCGGTGATGGGCCGGCATATCCGCGATCATGGCGTTAACTGGGATCGGGTGCTGGCATCGCCCGCGGTGCGCTGCGCCGAAACGATCGAAATCGCCAGCCAGCACGCACAGCGGCCGATCGCGATCAATTGGGATCGGCGGATCTACCTTGCCAGCAGCGCGACGCTGGCCGATCTGCTGCGCGAACAAGAGGGTGATCCCAAGGCAATCCTGATGGTTGGCCACAACCCCGGGCTTGAAGACCTGATCTTCGATCTGGTGCCGGACGACGGATCAAGCCCGCTGCGCGATGTGGTGGAAGCCAAGTTCCCGACCGCGGCCTACGCCGTGCTCGAACTTGATATTACCCACTGGTCCGAATTGGCCGATCGCTGCGCCCGGTTGGTCCACCTGACCCGCCCACGCGATCTGGATCCGGCGCTGGGGCCTGAATTCAGCTAACAGAAAAACCTGTACTCAGCTGCGATGCAGCGCCGCGGCCAGCGCGCTGCGCAGCGCAATCAACTGCGCCCGGTCAATCGCCGCGGCTGGCGGGGCCGCCGTAGCAACGGGTTGCGGAGTAGCCATGCTCGGCCGTTCGGGTGGGGCAACTTTAGCCGTCTGCCCAGCGCCCCCGCGCAGCACTTGCTTGGCCCCTTTCAGGGTATAGCCTTCGCGGTGGACCAGCCGATCGATCGTCTGGACAAGCTGGACGTCTTCGGGCCGGTAATAGCGCCGCCCCCCGCTGCGTTTCAGCGGGCGGAGCATCGGGAACTGTTCTTCCCAGTAACGCAGCACGTGCTGGCGGATCCCAAGGGCTTTCGCCACTTCGCCAATCGTGCGCAGCGCATCCGGCGCTTTTCCACTGTCATCAGCGGCCGCTCCCGACTGGCCCGCCATCAGGCCGGCTTGGTCGGGAGCATCGTCCGCGTGATAGTCCAGGGAATCGGGTATGCTCATCCGCGCGCAATGCGCTCCTTCAGCATGTGGCTGGCGCGGAAGGTCAGAACACGGCGCGGGGTGATCGGCACTTCAACGCCGGTCTTGGGATTGCGCCCGATGCGTTCGGTCTTGTCGCGCAGCAGAAACGTTCCAAACCCCGAAACCTTGACGTTTTCGCCCTTTTCAAGGGCTTCGGTCATGTGATCGAGGATCGATTCAACCATGTTCAGCGATTCGGACCGCGAAAGGCCCAGCTTACGGTTGATGGCTTCGGCCAGATCGGCCCTGGTCAGCGTGCTCATGGAGCGCATTGCTCCTTTTCCTTTCCATGGACGCGACCCACGAATCAGAGAATACTAAAATGTAACGGAAATGCAACGCAAGCAGCGGAATTGGATCGTTTTTCCCCGAACGGTTACATCCGGACGAGGCTGGCACCCCAGGTAAAGCCACCGCCCATCGCTTCAAGCATAACCAGATCGCCGGGCTTGATCCGGCCATCGCGCACCGCAGTATCCAGCGCCAGCGGCACCGATGCGGCCGAAGTATTGGCGTGACGATCCACCGTTACCACCACCCGCGCCGGATCAAGCCCCAGCTTCTTGGCCGTAGCATCCAGAATGCGCTGGTTGGCCTGATGCGGCACCACCCAATCCAGATCGCTTGGCGCAAGGCCCACTTCCGCCAGCGTAGCAGCCAGCACATCCGCCAGGTTGACCACGGCATGGCGGAACACTTCGCGGCCCTTCATGCGCACATGGCCAACCGTTTGCGTGGTCGATGGGCCGCCATCGACATAAAGCAGCTCGTTGTGCGCACCATCGGCGTGAAGCCGGGTGGCCAGAATGCCCGGCCCCGCTTCCGCCACATCACGCGCTTCCAGCACCACTGCCCCGGCACCATCGCCGAACAGGACGCACGTGGTGCGATCTTCCCAATCAAGGATCCGGCTGAATGTTTCCGCCCCGATCACCAACGCGCGTTGGGCCATGCCGGTGCGCAGCATCGAATCCGCGACGCCCACGGCATAGAGAAAGCCCGAACAGACCGCCGCTACATCGAACGCCATCCCGCCATTTGCGCCGATTGCATCCTGCACGATCGTGGCGGTGGCCGGGAACGTCTGGTTCGGCGTGGCTGTGGCCAGCACGATCAGCCCAATCGAATCCCCGGAAACGCCGGCGGCTTCGAGCGCGGCCTTGGCCGCAGCGGTCGCCAGCGATGCCGTGGTTTCGGTCTCATCCGCGATGTAGCGGGTGCGAATCCCGCTGCGCTCGACGATCCATTCGTCGCTGGTGTCCACCGTTTCTGCCAGTTCGGCATTGGTGACAACGCGTTTCGGCAGGGCTGAACCCGTGCCGATCAGAACCGCACGACGGGTCATTCCGCGGCTGCCTTGGGGGCTTTGCGCAGGCTTTCCGCACCCAATCGGGCCAGATCTGCCGTGATTCGCTCGGTCAGGTTTTCTTCCAGCAACCGCGCGGTAACCGCCACGGCATTGGCTACGCCAAGCGCGCTGGCACTGCCGTGGCTTTTTACGACCACCCCGTTCAGCCCAAGGAACACCGCACCATTGTGGTTGTTCGGATCAAGGTGATGCTTGAGCAGTTCGGTGGCCGGGCGGGAAATCAGGAACCCCACTTTCGAGCGCAGCGAACTGGCAAAACTGCGGCGCAGCAGATCGGCCACGAACCGCGCGGTGCCCTCCACCGCTTTCAACGCGATATTGCCCGAAAACCCATCGGTCACCACCACATCGGCATCGCCGCGGCCCAATTTGTCGGCTTCGGTAAAGCCATCGAACTGGAGCGACAGCTCCGCCGCGGCAGCGCGCAATTGCGCGGCGGCCAGTTGCAGGTCTTCGGTGCCCTTGGTTTCTTCGGTGCCGATGTTCAGCAACCGCACCCGCGGCTGATCGCGGCCGGTCACGATACGCGAATAGGCCGCGCCCATCACTGCGAACTGCACCAGATTGCGGGCATCGCATTCGGTGTTCGCGCCGAGATCGAGCATAACCAGATCGGTATCGCCCAAAGTGGGGAGCAAGGCTGAAAGTGCCGGCCGATCGATCCCCGGCATCGTGCGCAGCGCCAGCTTGGCCATGGCCATCAGCGCGCCGGTGTTGCCGCCCGATACGGCTGCGCCGGCATCACCCTGCTTCACCGCGTTGATCGCCAGGCCCATCGACGTGGTCTTGGCCCGGCGCAGCGCCTGGGTGGGTTTTTCATCGCCGCTGACAACATCATCGGCGTGCAGGATTTCGGAAGCGGCGCGCAGATTCGGATGCGCATCGAGCGCAGCCTTGATCCGATCTTCATCGCCGACCAGCAGGAACTTGAAACGATCGTGGCGGCGCCTTGCGAGCGCCGCGCCTTCGATCATCACGCGCACGCCTTCATCGCCGCCCATCGCATCAACGGCGATACGCGGCAGGCTCATGCGCTTACTCCCGGTAAAGTGGGCTTAGAGCCCGACCGCGATAACTTCGCGCCCGTTGTAGTGGCCGCAAGCGGTGCACAGGTTGTGCGGGCGCTTCAGTTCGCCACAGTTCGAGCATTCGTGGAATGCGGCGGCCGTCAGCGCATCATGGCTACGGCGCATGCCCCGGCGAGAGGGCGAAGTTTTTCTTTTGGGGACAGCCATCGCGGCACCTGTTCCTGAAAATTCCGTGGTCGTCTAAAAGGCCGCACAAG